>JAESTF010000358.1 GCA_016763795.1 Flavobacteriales bacterium | reverse complement strand
TATTTTTTTCCATTCATTAATTTGTAATCCTTAAACGTACCTTCCTCAACTAATAATCTTATTTTATTGTACTTCTTATGTTTTCCATTCCCATCCCATACTTTAATAATTATTGAATTATCAAAACCGTAAGTGGGTTGTATCATAGCGTACTCCAATTTTGTTAAACCATTAGCTAGCATCCAATCATCAATAGT
Source organism: Flavobacteriales bacterium (assembly GCA_016763795.1). Taxonomy (GTDB): domain Bacteria; phylum Bacteroidota; class Bacteroidia; order Flavobacteriales_E; family Vicingaceae. Next base: position 32,766 of record JAESTF010000358.1, on the reverse strand, counting down.
TTTATCATTCATATTAAATACATACTCATACTTGTATGTTAAATTAATTTTTTCTGAAAGTTGCCTTCCTGCTGTTTTTTCAATTAAGTAACCTACTGCACAGATTTTTCTATCCTTATCAATAAAACAAGGCAACCGTTTTCCTTTAGATTCATAATTCTTAGGAAATACTCCTGCAACCCAATAATCATGTAATAAATCTAGTGTATGAGTTCTCTGTTTTATCCTGTTTTCAGAAAAACCCTTAACATTTTTTTTTCTTAATAATAACTCTACATATTCCAAATGAGTTTTTAGCCTCAAGGTCTCACTTGTTTCTAAAATTGGCTTTTTTCCAAACTTATTTATAAAACTTATATCTCCTGTTACAATATTAATTGATTCAACTTTATCTTCTGAAAAAGACTTTTTATTTGTTGTTCCAACAATTAAACTAAACAAGATTATACCTACTATTATTTCCTGTATTTTATATATCATGTCTTATAGATGTAAGTTTATTCTCAATTCCATAAAACAAAAAAAGCCCATTCATAATAAGATTAAAATGGCTAAATGTCGTAATAAAGTAAATCAATTATTAAGGTCATACAGATTTACTATTGTATCAATAATAACCATTAGCTTTGAATTTGTTAACTTACTTTATTACATAAGTAACTACAGCTATGAAACTAAAACCAATCATTTATAAAACATTTATTTTATTAACTATTACTATTGTTTCTTGTAGTAAAGATGAAAACTTCACTATCAATAACTTAAATGGTAATAAAATTGACGCTTATGGGCACGCAGGAATGGGTAATAGAAGTACCTACCCGCTCAATTGTTATGAATCGTTACTTAAATGCTTAAATTTTGGTGCTGATGGTACAGAGCTTGATGTACAACTAACAAAAGATAATATTTTAGTTGCTTTTCATGATATTGATTTATCAGAAAACACAACAATTAATGGTTTAATTCATTCATTAACTTGGGCTGAAATACAAAAAGCAGTATATAAAAATCCTATCTATACAAATTATAATATTATTACGTTGGATCACTTTTTTGCAAATGTAGAAAACCTAAATACCTATAAATATACGTTCGATATTAAATTAAATTCGAGTTCATCTAACATGAATAAATATTTGAACTCTTTTGTTAATGAATTATCTAAAATAATAACTAAATACAATTTATTAAATAATTCCTATATAGAATCTCAAGATGAAGATTTTTTAAAATTATTACAATTAAAAAATAGTAACTATAAGCTTTTTATATACCCTTCATCTTTTGATAATGGATTAGAAACTGCCATCCGACTTAATTTATTTGGTATAACTATTTCTACCGAAGATATTACTAAAGAACAAATTAGAATTGCTCATGACAACAACTTATTTGTAACTATTTGGGGAATACATTCAACAAGTGCTAATAAAGATGGGATTAGAAAAAATCCTGATTTTATTCAGTCTGATAAAATTAAAAACTTAATACATTTAGTTGATTAAATTTATTATGATATACAACATTTACATCCTCATCTTATTTTTATTCAGCTACTCCGTTTCTTTTGCACAAACTGACTCAACAGTCACAACTGCAAACAACTCTGTTTCATTAGATATTTTAGGTATTGGAGGTTATGGTTCTTTAAATTATGAGAGAACTATTTTTAATTTCAGTTCCATTAGAGTTGGTGTACGTGCAGGAATTAGTACCTTAAACTTTACTGATTATACCACTAAGTTTAATCCGGATATAATTATTCCAATTTCAATTAATGCACTTTATGGTAATAAGCATAATTTAGAGTTAGGTGCGGGACAAGTAATCTCTAATATAGTACAAGCGAGTAAAAAAAATTATAAACCTGAACGTGTTTTTAATGTTCACACAAATTTCACTATTGGTTACCGTTACCAGAAAAAGAAAGGGGGCTTTATGTTTAGATTAAACTATACTCCAATAATCGAATTTTATAGCGATTATCGTCACTGGGGAGGGGTTTCTGTGGGTTATGCTTTTTAAGTTATAAAGATGAAAAAAACAAGTATATATATCATTTTAGTAATATCATTATCATGTAGTAAGTCTGAAAAGGTTAAAGTAAAGAATCTTAATGGAAATAAAGTTTCTGCTTTTGGCCATTCTGGTATGGGAAATATAAACATCTACCCCCGTAACTCATTCGAATCGTTACTAAAATCTTTAAATTTAGGTTCCGATGGCACAGAATTGGATATTCAACTAACTAAAGATAATGTTCTAATTGCTTTTCATGATCATGATTTATCTACAAGTACAAATATCAGAGGATTAGTAAGGTCTTTAAATTGGTCAGAAATCAAATATGGAAGATACAGTAAGCCTCTATATTCTAATTACAGTATCATTTCGCTTGACCAGCTTTTTTCCAATATAAAAAACTTACACTCTTATATTTTTACATTTGATTGTAAATTATACCCTAAAAATGCTGATAAAACAAAGTACTATAACGATTATGTTAATGCTCTTAATTCTACTATTAATAAATATAGTTTAGGTAATTCTTTTATCGAATCTCAAGACATTAATTTTTTAAAACTATTACAGCTAGAAAATAGCAATTATAAGTTATTTATTAATCGTGATGATTTTAATAAAGGCATGAAAATTGCTCAAGATTTCAATCTTTATGGAATTTCTAATTCTACAAAAAACATTACTAAAGAGCAAGTTTCTATTGCTCATGATAATAATATTTTTATTACTATTTGGGAAGTAAAATCAAAAAGTGATAATAAAATAGGAGTAGATAAGTTCCCTGATTTTATACAAACTGATAAAATTAAAAATCTATTAAATATCGTAAAGTAGGTTTAAATAAATTACTAAAAGTGTACCCAATTTTAGTAATTTATAATTTCAACAAAAAATCCCACTCTCTCGAGTGGGATTTTTTTAATTGCTGTTTTGACTACTGTTCAAAAACATCATCACCTAATTTAGTATTGTGTTCTACAGAAGTAACATTCATATCAAAAACCTGTGGTCCTGACGCTTGATTTATTTTATGAGCATAATTAATCCCATTTACCATTTTGTAATCATAATACATAGTAGTAGAAGTCATTGTTCCACCACCTGCCTCCTCTGGCATTTCAGAAATTTTCATTGCCTTAACTTGCATTCCTGTAGCAACATCATACCATTCAGAAGATTTATCTCCAGCTGTATTCGTTACTTCAATTTTGTAAGCATCTTTATCATTAATTGGCTCAACACCTAATAAAGCGTACTTATTACTTGATGTAGCATATTTAATATCTGAAAACATTACAGAATTTTCTTTCAACTCTGCTAATTCATCTCCTTCAATATCTTTATTTCCTTGCATACCAGTAGTTTTACCTTCAGTACCATCAAAAGTTTGTTTTTGAATAACCATTGCCCCCATAGTAATTGCTAACGCAAATTTGTTAGGTGCTTTTGCATAACGCGTAAAGTTAATTGTTTGCCCTTGCATAGATGCGTCCATTTTAATCGTAACATCTTTAATTTTCTTTAACTTCTTATCCAAGGCTTTTCCTACTGGTAATCCGTATTTAGCCACGATAGCTTTATCTAATATTTTTTCGGCAGTCATTCCTTCTGGAGCAGCTTTTAATGCTTCTACATAGTCATTTCCTCCATTATCATAAAAACTAACTTTTTTATCAGCACTAAACGGTGCTGCTTTATCTGCCACCTCTTTATCTCCAATAATTAAAATTAATGCATTTTCTGGCTTAATGTATTTTTTAGCCATTGCTTGTATATCATCAACAGTAACTGCTGCTACTTGCTTTAAATACGTAGCGTAGTAATCTGCAGATAAATTGTAACGTTCGGTATTAATTGCAAAACGAGCAATTGTTTGAGGGTCTTGTAACGAATATGCGAAAGTTCCTGTCATGTAATTTTTCACATTTTGTAAATCTTCTTCAGTTACTTTTTCATTAACAATTCTATTTAACTCTACCATAAATTCTACTAAAGAGCTATCTGTTACTTCGTTTCTAACTTTTGCATTTGCATTAAAGTTTCCTACCAATTGGCTAGCTCTTATTCTAGAATATGCACCATAAGTAAATCCATGTCCTTCTCTTAAATTCATAAATAAACGAGCTGTTGCACTTCCTCCTAAAATAGAGTTCATTATTTTGGCTTTAATTACATCTGGACTATTGTGCTTTAAGTTAATTGGGTAAGTAATGTTAATTACCGATTGTGTAGAACCTTCTTTATGTACAAATGCTACTGTTGTTTTAGCAGGTGCTTGAGGAGTTCTGTATTTGTGTGTAGGAACATCTCCTTTTTCCCATGATCCAAAATACTTTTCTACATTCTTTTTTGCTTCTTCAACAGTAATATCTCCTACAACTGCCATGTATGAAACATTTGGTCTAAAATAAGTAGTATAATATTCTTTACATTTTTCTAATGTAATTTTCTCAACTGTTTTTCCCGTTGTAATTTCTCCATAAGGATGTTTATTTCCATACAATAAAACAGATTTTACATTAGTCGCAATTGCATCTGGATTATCTTTTGCACTTGCTAAACCAGAAATAGTTTGTTTCTTAATTTTATCTAACTCTTCTTGCGTAAACTTAGCATTCATAATTACATCAGACATAATTGCTAATAACTTATCTTGATGTTTTTTTAATGACGATCCATAAGCTCCACCTGCACGAGTACTCAATGTAGCTCCAATAAAATCAATTTCTTCATCAATTTTCTGCTTGGTTCTATTTGTTGTTCCTCTTCCTAGTAATTCGCCTGTAGTACTTATATAACCTGCCATATCTCCTTCCATTACAGGATCTACATCTAAGGTTAATGAATAAGCTACTTTAGGTAACTTATGATTCTCTACTACAAATACCTTTAATCCATTTGCTAACGTAAATGATTCTATTTTACCTAATTTAATTTCTGGAGCTGCTCCTGCAACAGGTCTTTTACTTCTATCTAATTTTTGAGCAAATACACCTGTGACAAGTGTTAATGCACATATTATTGATACTATTTTTTTCATGTCTATAATTTATAAGTTTTTAAAGTCTAAAAGTCTAATGTCTCAAAGTCTTATAATCTATTTTTCCTCTTTTGGTTTTGGCAAGTAATGTAACACTACTCTATTATCTTTTCTAAAATACTCTTTAGCTACTCGTTGGATATCCTCTCTGGTAACTTTCATATATCTATCAATCTCTGTATTAATAAGATTTGCATCACCATAATAAACAAAGTAATTCGCTAAGCTTTCAGCAATACCTTCTATTTTAGAATTTTGCGAAATCATATCGTTCTCTATTTGATTCTTTAATTTTTGAAATTCATTCTCAGAAATTAATTCATTTTGCAACTTTTCTACTTCTAAATCAATTGCTGCTTCTAAATCTAATAATTCAACTCCTACATTAGGTATACCAAACATTAATGATAAACCTGGATCTTCTGATGGGAAAGGAAATGCTCCTACAAACAATGCCTTTTCTTGCTCATCAACAATACTCTTTTGAAGTCTTGAACTATTTCCTTGGGATAACACCTGTGCTAACATATCTACTGCATAAGCATCCGGAGTTCCTTGTTCTGGAGTATGAAACCCCATCATAACAGCAGGTAATTGAATGTTATCAAAAACTGTATCTCTAACTTCCTTGTTTTTAATAGGCTCTTTAATTGTTGGTCTTAACATTTTCTTTGTCCCTTTCGGAATAGTAGAAAAATAAGTGTTAATCCATTTTTTTAGTTGTTTTTTGTCAAAATCTCCTGCAATAGATAATGTTGCATTATTTGGTACGTAATACGTTTTATAAAATTCTACAAACTCTTCTATTGTTGCTTCATTTAAATGGTCTAAAGAACCTATTGGCACCCAATTGTATGAATGTTTTTCAAAAGCTCTACTAAACATTTCTCTTAAAAAAGAACCATAAGGTTGATTATCCGATTGTCTGTACTCTTCCTTAACAACTTCTCGTTGCGTTTGTACTCCAATTGAATCTACTTTTAAATGTAATAATCTTTCCGATTCCATCCACAAACCCAATTCTAATTGATTTGATGGTAAAATTTCAAAGTAAAAAGTTCTATCAAAAGAAGTATTTGCATTTAAAATTCCTCCATTAGAAGAAACTGTTTTCATGTATTCTCCTCTACCAATATTTTCTGATCCTTCAAACATCAAATGTTCAAAAAAGTGAGCAAAACCAGTCCTTGTTTTCACTTCATTTTTAGATCCTACATGATATAAAATAGTTACTGCAACAATAGGTGTAGAATGATCTTCATGTAAAATGACATTCATTCCATTTTTAAGTTTGTATTGCTCAAACTCTATTTTTGACTGTGCATTTGCTCCTAAAATCGAAACACATAAACTAGCCGCTATTAAAATTCTTTTCATACCTTTTTATTTTCTAATGGTTTATATATGCGAAACTAACAATTATAAAACAGCTAACAAATAACTAAATACATAAGTGGTAAAATATTAATACAAATGGTTCCTTAATGTTCGGTTATAAGTTAAAAACGATGAGTATAATATTCTTTAATCATTCATTTTCATTCTAAACTCTATACAATATATTGTAACATTTTTAGTTACTTTTGAAACCCAATATTTTTTTGGCTGTTTAACTTTGAATAAAGCACTTTATATCATCATTTTAATGTTCCTTTCTATTGGGTCTTATGCTCAGAAAGCAACTGTTTCTGGATTTTTAATAGACTCCAAAGGGAAAGCGTTAGAAAATGCTAACATTGCAATTCTTGGTGCATCTGGTACTAAGTCTGATAAAAACGGAAAATTTTCTATACAAATCCCTGCTAACCAAGATATTCAGATAGGTATAACTTATATAGGATATTCAACCATTATCAAAACATTTAACCTAAAACCAAATGAAACTGCAAGTTTTTCTCTTAAAATGAAACAAAAATCTCATAACATAGATGAGTATAGACATGAAGTAGAAGGAAATCGTGGTGATCCTATGGTTAAAATTGAACCAAAACTTGCTTCAAATTTCACTAGCGCTTCGGGTAGCTTTGAGGCCATTTTAAAAACATTACCTGGAGTTTCCTCTAATAATGAATTAAGTTCTCAATACTCCGTTAGAGGTGGTAATTTTGATGAAAATTTAGTTTATGTAAATGATATAGAAATTTATCGTCCTTTTTTAACTCGATCTGGAAGACAAGAAGGACTAAGCTTTATTAATTCTAACTTGGTTTCTGACATCAAGTTTTCTGCTGGTGGTTTTGGTGCAAGGTATGGCGATAAAATGTCATCTGTTTTAGATGTTACCTATAAAGAGCCTGAAGAGTTTGCAGGATCTTTTACAGCTAGCCTCCAAGGTGCTGCAATGCATATTGAAGGTGCAAGTAAGAATCATCGATTAACTTATTTAACTGGAGTTAGATTTAAAACCAATCAATATATATTACAAAGTTTAGATACTGATGGAAGCTACCGTCCTTCTTTCTTCGATGTTCAAACTTTTATTACTTATGATATTAATGAAAAATGGGAGATTGGTTTCTTAGGAAATATCGCTCAAAATAAATATAAGTTCATACCCGAAACAAGAGAAACTGATTTCGGTACTATTAATGAGTCATTACAATTAACAGTATTTTTTGAAGGACAAGAAGTTGACCAATTCCAAACCTACTTTGGAGCAATCAGTAATACTTTCACCCCTAAAGAAGGGGTAGAATTAAAATTTATTACTTCTGCATTTAGTACATTGGAAGATGAAAAATTTGATATTGAAGGTGCTTATAGAATTGATGAATTAGAAAGAGATTTAAGTAGCGATAATTTTGGTGATGTTAAATTTAATAGAGGTGTTGGAACTTTTTTTGACCATGCAAGGAACACCTTAGATGCTTATGTTTTAAATGCTGAACATAAAGGGAAAAAGATTACAAAAAATCATACTACATTTTGGGGCGTAAAATACCAACACGAATTTATTGATGATAAACTAAGTGAATGGGGATTTATTGATTCTACAGGATTTTTTATTCCAAGTGCAACTACTGATTCTATTGGATACACAACTCCATCGGTGCAGGGAGAAGAGTTATTAGAACTTAATGAAGTTTTAAAATCGAGAGTAACCTTAAATAGTAATAGATATAGTGCCTATTTACAACGTTCTTGGGTTTGGGAGCACGATAGCATAAACTACACCTTTAATGCTGGTATTAGAAGTGCTTTTTGGGATTTAAACCAAGAGTTAATAATTAGTCCTCGAGTTGCTTTTTCTTTTGAACCAAATTGGAAAAAAGATTATTTATTTAGACTAGCGGGAGGTGTTTACTACCAACCTCCTTTTTATAGAGAAATGCGAGATTTTGAGGGGGACATTAATAAAAACATTAAATCTCAACGTTCTTACCAAGCTGTTTTAGGTTCTGACTATAATTTTGAAGCTTGGGGAAGACCTTTTAAGTTTACTACAGAAATCTATTATAAACACATGGAAAATGTAATTCCTTATGAAGTAGATAATGTTAGGATTAGATACTTTGCTACCAATAATGCAAACGCCTACGCTGCTGGAATCGATTTTAAAATAAATGGAGAATTTGTTAAGGGTGTAGAATCATGGTTTAGCATGTCCATTATGAAAGCTCAAGAAAATTTAACCGATGATTCTTTTACTACTTATTTAAATAGCGATGGAGAAACTATTGTTGCTGGGTTTACAACAAATGCTATTGCCGTAGATAGTTTTATTACTGAACCAGGATGGATTCCTAGACCAACTGACCAACGAGTAAATTTTGCACTCTATTTTCAAGATTATATACCTGGGTTACCAAGTTTAAAAATGCACATAGCACTCTATTATGCTACAGGGCTTCCTTTTGGACCACCAGACAACCATGATAGATATAAAGCTACGCTAAGAATACCTCCTTACCGAAGAGTAGATTTAGGTTTTTCTTACCTATTAAAAGATGCTAATAAAGAACATAAAAGCAAACTCATAAAAGGGTTTAAAAATATTTGGGTAAGTGCCGAAGTATTTAATCTATTACAAATAAACAATGTAATTTCTTACTTATGGATTAAAGATGTTACAAACAGAACTTATGCCGTACCTAATTACCTTACCTCTCGCCAACTCAATTTAAAATTTCATTTTGAATTTTAAAATTAAACTCATTACCATAAACTTCAATTTTCAAACAAAAAAATTAACAATCCTTAACAGTTAAAATTAAGCCACTTAGATAGTTTATACCTAAATTTGGCTAAACCATAAAACTTAAAATTATGTTCAGAAAAGGAATCTCAATTTTATTAGCAACACTTACATTGTTTTTTACCATATTGGCAATTTTAGGTATTTGGGAAATTATAGATGTTAAAAATATTGCATGGAAATCATTATACTCGATCTTCATTATCTTTATTTCTTCGGCAATTATTTTATTTATATTCTCGGTAATTTATAAAAGTGGTGATGATAATTTAAATCCGCCACCGAACTCTTAATTAAAGAATTTAGTCAATAAAAAACCACAAGCAATTTGTTTGTGGTTTTTTTAGTGAGTTAAAACCCTGAAGAAACAACCTTAACGACTCTTATGAGGACTTTTAAGCGTACAATATCCCTTCCCCTCAAAAGAGTAACATTCTCAAAATAGATATAAAAAAAAGGTCCTAACGAAACCGTTAGGACCTTTCTTCTAGATATATATCTAAATTATTTTACTGTATCAGCTAATGCTTTTCCAGCTTTAAATTTAGCAACTTTTTTTGCTTTAATTTGAATAGTAGCTCCAGTTTGTGGGTTTCTACCAGTTCTTGCAGCTCTTGCAGAAATAGAAAAAGTTCCAAATCCGATTAACTGTACACTGTTACCACCTTTTAAAGATTTTGTTACGTTAGATACAAATGCATTTAAAGCATTTCCTGCGTCAACTTTTGATAATCCTGCATCTTTTGCAATTGCATCAACTAATTCTCCTTTGTTCATAATTTTAATTTTTAAATTGTTAATAAATATGTAATCAAATTTAGGGGATTTACAAGACCTTTACAATATAAGCTTCAATAGTTATTAACATGCTATTAACATTGTTATCAAAGGGAAACATCAACTTTAAACACTTCTCCTTGAATTGCCAATTCGGTATTCTTAAAAACTGTTTTAGATTCTGATAAAAGCACATTCAAATCTGGATAACGATTAGAGAAGTGCCCGATAATCAATCTTTTAGCTTCTGATTTAAATGCGATTTGAGCCGCTTGTTTTGCGGTTGAATGATACGTTTTCTTAGCTCTATCAATGTGTTCTTCAATAAAAGTAGCCTCATGATAAAGCAGATCAACCCCTTTAATTATATCCGAAATAGGTTCATAATATTTAGTATCTGAACAAAAAGCATAAGAGAAAGATGGCAGAGCATCCATTGTTAGTCTACTATTTTCGATTATTTCTCCTGTTTCTAAAACGTAATCATCCCCTATTTTCAGCTTATTTATTTCATATTTAGGAACGTTATAAGCTTTAATGGCTTTTGGATTAATTCTTCTTTGCTTTGCCTTTTCTTTAAAAAGGTAACCCGAACAAGGTATTCTATGTTTTAAAGGAATAGATACTACTTCAATTTTATCATTTTCAAAAACTAATTCTGATGTAGTATTATTTACGGTTTTATAGAGAAGCAGATACCTCAATTGGCTTTCCGAAGCTTTTAAATGCACGTCTATTACTTCTTTAATATTTCCAGGACAATATATGGTTAATTCAGACTCTCGTCCCATTAAGTGCATGGTTTGCAACAAGCCTATTAAACCTAAATAATGATCTCCATGCAAATGACTGATAAAAATATGGCTAATTCGTTGGAGTTTTATCTTGTGCTCTCGTAATTTAAGTTGGGTTCCTTCACCACAATCCATTAAGTAATACTGCTCATCTATATTAATAAGTTGTGAAGTATTACTTCTTGTTAAAGTTGGTGAGGCAGAAGCATTCCCCAATATAAGTACACTAAATTTAGACATCTAAATTATTCAGTACCTAAATTCCGTTCTATATCATCTACAAAAGCTAAATCTATTGCTTCTTTAGCCGTTTTTTTTATATTCAAAATAGTATCAAGTTGCGAAATAGTAATTAGTTTCTCTACTGCAGGTTGTAATCCGCTCAAAATAAAAGAACCTTTTGTTTCTTTACAAATTCTATGTCCAATCAGTAATGCACTTAACCCTGATGAATCGCAATATCTTACGCTTTCTAAATCAACTAAAATTGTATTAGCACCTTGTTTACTAATTAAAACCAATTCTGCTTTTAAATCTGGTGCTACAATTGCATCCAATTTATCAGTACTAAATTTAATTAAGGTATAATTATCTTGTTGATCAGTTTTAAAACTCATGGCTCTCTATTTTGTAATGAAACAAATATATATAATCTGAGCTAATTTACCTATTTGTAATTTAGATTTTACTCCTCTAACTTTTTATATGCTCCAATAATAGCTTTTACCAATTTGTGTCTTACAACATCATTCTCATCAAAAGTAATTACAGCAATACCTTTAACATCTTTTAATACAGTCCATCCTTGCGACAGCCCAGAAGGTTGTCTTTTTGGTAAATCTACTTGAGTTGGATCTCCTGTAATAATAAATTTAGCAGATTTACCCATACGGGTTAAAAACATTTTAAACTGGCTTTCTGTAGCATTCTGGGCTTCATCTAGAATAACAAAGGACTTATCTAGTGTTCTACCTCTCATAAAAGCCAATGGCGCAATTTGTATAATGCCAGATTCTAGCATCTCTGCTAATTTTTCCGCAGGAATCATGTCTCTTAATCCATCATACAATGGTTGCATGTAAGGATCTAATTTTTCTTTTAAATCTCCTGGCAAAAAACCTAAGTTTTCTCCAGATTCAACTGCTGGTCGAGTTAAAATAATTCGTTTAACTTCTTTGTTTTTAAGTGCTCTAACAGCTAAAGCTACTGCTGTATACGTTTTCCCTGTACCTGCGGGTCCAATAGCAAAAACCATATCATTATTTTCCGATTCACTAACTAACTTTCGTTGATTAGCTGTTCGTGCTTTTATAACTAAACCTCCATTACCAAAGACTAAAGCATCTGCATCGTGTTTTAAAGTTTTACTTTTCTCTTCCGATTCATCTTCATCCATTAGTCGTTCAATATTGTTTTCTGTGAGTTGTTTATATTTAGTTAGGTGGCGTATTAGCAATCCTATTTTTTGTTCAAAAACTGAAATCTCATTACCATCGCCAATGGCTTTTATAACATCTCCTCTCGCAATTATTTTTAGTTTCGGAAAATAACTTCTTATTACACCTAATTTACTTTCGTTAACCCCATAGAATTCTACTGGATTTACGCCTGAAATTTCAATATTTTTTTCGCTCAAATAATTTGTTTTTAATTTATAACTTTGAATCTTCTTAATTTGTACGTTAAATTTCAATATTTAGATACAATAAATTAATAAAGACAGACATAACTTATTAACTATTTTTAATGGCAGTTATTACTTTAACAACAGATTTAGGACTTGTAGATAACTACGTAGCTTCTGTTAAAGGTGCCATTTTAAAAGAAACTCCTGAAATTACAATTGTTGATATTACCCATGAAGTCCCTTCTTTTGACCTTCAAAAATCTGCTTTTATTTTAAGAAACTGTTATCAAGATTTTCCTGAAGGAACAGTTCATATTATTGGTGTAAACTCAGAAGCTGATGTGAATATACCACATGTAGCACTTTACGCAAATGGTCATTATTTTATTGGTGCAGACAATGGTATCTTTTCACTAATCTTTGATAACCCTCCTGAAAAAGTAGTAGAATTAACAATTTCTCAAGATACGGATAGAATTACTTTCCCTACAAAAGATGTTTTTGTTAAAGCTGCTTGCCACATTGCTCGTGGAGGGACTTTAGAAGTTATTGGTACTGCTAAACATGAACTTTCCGTTAGAACAATGTTTAGAGCTGTTTCAGAAAACAACATTATAAAAGGCATTGCCACTTATATTGACCACTATGGAAACGTAATTACTAATATTAGTGAAAAATTATTTAAAGAATATGGCAACGGACGGTCATTCAAAATACTTTTTAGAAGTGCAGAGTATGAAATCGATGAGATTAGCCTTGCATACTCTTCTGTGGTAGAAGGTGAACGTGTTGCACTATTTAGTTCTACAGGTTATATTGAAATCGCCATTAATAAGGCTAATGCCAATAAATTATTTGGAATTAACCAAGGAGATATTATAAGAATTGAATTTTATGATTAGAATCGTTAAAATGACTTTTGATCCAACTAAAGTGGATGAATTTTTAAATAACTTTAATCAGGTTAAAGATAAAATAAGAAGTTTTGAAGGTGTTGAGCATTTGGAATTACTTAACAACAACACACACACGAACATTTATTTTACCTACAGTATCTGGAAATCTGAAGAATATTTAGAAAAATACCGCCATTCTGATTTATTTAAAAATGTATGGGCAAAAACAAAGCCATTATTTATAGAAAAGGCAGAAGCTTGGAGTCTGAACAGTTTAGTGAAACTGTAAATTACAAATCCTAAAAATCAAATTACAAATGAGTAATCGATTAAATACCTTTTTAAATCTACAGGGTCAAACCAATCAATCTCCTTACTTAATTGATGTTGATAAAGCTGAAGGAGTTTACATTTGGGATAAATCTGGAAAGAAATATATAGATATGATTGCTGGTGTTGCTGTAAACAATATTGGACATCGCCATCCGAAAGTAATAGAAGCCATACAAAATCAATTGGACAAACATTTACACGTAATGGTGTATGGCGAATACATTCAAGATACTCAATTGGATTTAGCAAAAAGCTTAGCTTCTATCCTACCCGATAATTTAAATTGCTCTTACATTGTAAACTCTGGTACAGAAGCAAACGAGGCAGCTATTAAATTAGCTAAACGATATACAGGAAGACAAGAAATAATTTCTTGTAAAAATTCTTATCACGGAAGTACTCATGGTTCTTTAAGTGTTACTGGAAATGAAGAAAAACAATCAAGCTTTAAGCCTTTATTACCTAATATTAAATTTATAACGTTCAATGATGTTGATTCATTAAATCTCATCACTGAAGACTCTGCTTGTGTAATTATAGAAACCATACAAGGTGATGCTGGTTTAATTAAACCAACTCAAGAGTTTATATCTGCTTTAAGGGACAAATGCACTGTGACTGGTACCTTATCAATTTTTGATGAAGTACAAGTTGGTATGGGACGAACAGGTAAATTCTTTGCTTTTGAACATTACAATGTTATCCCTGATATTTTAACTTTAGGTAAAGCTTTAGGTGGCGGAATGCCAATTGGTGCTTTCATTTCTTCTACTGAAATTATGCACAGTTTAACACATAATCCAATGTTAGGACACATTACTACTTTTGGTGGTCACCCTATTAATTGTACTGCTGCCAATGCTTGTATTAATGTACTAAAAGAAGAAAACTGGATAATTGAAGCAGAACGAAAAGGACAGATTTTAGAAGATATACTTTCTAAATCAGACCAAGTAAAAGAAATACGCAGAGCTGGTTTGTTTTTAGCCGTAGATTTAGGTTCGCAAAAAAAAGTAGCTCAAGTAGTTGAAAAGTGCTTAGAAAACGGAATTATTGGCTTTTGGTTTTTATCTACTCCAACTGCTTTCAGGCTATCTCCTCCTCTTTCTATTACTGAAAAAGAAATTAGAGAAGCTGGGGAGGTGATATTAAAGTGCATTTGATTTTCTCCGTAAAATGTAAATCGCATTAAAACACGAGCAACAAGTACATTGGTAGTAATTTAAAAATACTCAAACTATAAAACTTAAACTTGAATAATGTCACAACTTTTAGAGTACAGAGAAAAATTGAACTTAACACAAGAAGAATTGGCTGCTAAATCAGGCGTGTCTGTAAGGACTATTCAAAGGGTAGAATCTGGAATAAGACCTAAAGGTTATACTTTAAATGCCTTGTCGAAGGCTTTAGAGATAAGTAAAGATGATTTACTAAAAGAAAAAGTTGAATCAGTAAAAGACAACAAAAAACTCATCAAATATATTAATTTATCCTCCATATTATTATTAATAATTCCTTTCGGGAGTATTATAATACCATTAATTATTATGCGTTGGAAAAAGGAAATAAATACTGTAACAAAACAAATTGTTTCTATTCAAATATTATGGACTTTATCATTTCCAGTCATTTTGTTAATAGTTATCTTTTTGGGTAAATGGCTTTCTTTAAGTAATCAGATAGTTCCACTAACAATGCTTCTATTAGTAATAATAAACCTATATATTATCCTTAGAAATACAATAGAAATTGAGAAAGCCAGTAAGCTATACATTAATCTGAATTTCAGTTTTTTATAGACACGCCAATTTATTGTCGGGAATTTGTCGGGTTATTTTAGCGATAAATTTATTTAATATAAATGAATTTTGCCTCAAACGATAAAATTCAAACAATGAAAATCCATTTTCTATTAATTAATTTATTATTTCTTACAGTACTAGCAACTGCACAAGTTGAAAAATCATCTGAACTATACAAATCTATAAAAGCAAAAGACAGTCTTCTTTTTAACCTTGGATTTAACAAATGTGATATGAATCAATTTGAAAATTTAGTTAGTGAAAGTTTTAAGTTTTATCACGACAAAGCAGGGATTGTAAAATCTAAATCCGAGTTTATTTCCAATATTAAAAGTAGTGTTTGTAACATTGAATATAAAGCCATAAGAAAATTAGATTCAACAAAAACAGAAATTTACCCTTTACATAACAATACGGTACTTTATGGAGCTATTCAAAATGGTGTCCATAGCTTTTATTCTTTGGAGGAAAACTCCAAAGAATACCTAACAAGTATCGCAAAGTTTACTCATGTATGGATCCTAGAAAATGGAAAATGGAAATTGAGTAAAGGTTTAAGTTATGACCATAAAGATTTCGACAAACCAATTAACCAAGAGTTATTATTCAAAGACAAGGACGAAACAGAAAAGTGGTTAAAACAAAAGAATATTCCTGCATTGGGAATTGGATATATTGAAGATGGAAAAATTAAGCAAATTAATGTTTTTGGTGAATTAGAAAAAGGGAGGAAAGCACCGAAGAACACAATTTGGAATGTAGCTTCATTAACTAAACCAATTGTTACTTTGATTACTTTGAAATTAGTAAGTAATGGTAACTGGAGTTTAGACGAACCTATTTATCATTATTGGATTGATCCGGATGTAAAAAATGATGATAGGTACAAAACTCTTACTACTAGACACATATTAAGCCATCAAACAGGATTTTCTAATTGGCGTTGGTTTGATAAAGAATCAGAAAACAAATTGACATTCCATTTTAACCCTGGTACAAATTATCAATATTCAGGAGAAGGATATGAATATCTAAAAAAAGCTCTTGAAAACAAATTCAAAATTTCACTTGAGAAATTAGCTGACTCCTTAATTTTCAAACCTCTGAAAATGAAAGATACTCGGTTTTATTGGAACAAAAAAATGGACGAATCTAGATTTGCTAAATGGCACACTGCGGGTGGTGAACTATATGATACCTATAAAAATAATAACGTTTCTGCAGCGGACGATTTATTGACTACCATAGAAGATTACACTAAGTTTATATTGTATATAATTAATGGGGCAGAGCTTTCAGAATCGCTTCAAAAAGAGATGTCAGAAGAACAAGTAAGAATTAATTCTTCTAAATATTGGGGTTTAGGTTTCTGGATTGATGAAAACATTAATAAAAATGGTGATATTACTTTAGTGCATGGAGGTGATGACATTGGTGTACATACAATTGCTTTTATGCTTCCAAAGACAAAACAAGGCCTTATAATTTTCACTAATAGCGACAATGGGACTGAAGCTTTTCAAGAAGTTTTACTGAAATATTTAGAAGAAAACGGACAAGGAATAATTGAAGTAGAAATGAAATAATAACTACTGCCAGCAACACCTAAATCCCATATTTTCGCTTCGCTTGCAAATATGAATATTTGGCTTGAACGTTAAACAAAATCCTTGAAAAAACTCTCTACCTCACTATAAGTTCTATGTTGTTATTTTTTTTCTTAAAAAAGAAATCTCAAAAAAAGTAAGTGAACTAACTTCTGGTGGAGATTCTCTGAGCATGAATACAGCTATTCTCCTACAGATATTTTCGATGCTGGAGCAGGAATTGAACTAAATTCTAAATTCTTTAAACTCGTTTCTTGGTACGATAATGAATATGGATATTCTTCTAAAGTAGTTGATTTAGCAATAAAAATAAACACTCTTTAGCTTGTTAATAAACTATAAAGTTGCTCTACTAATTTATAGTTTATAAATCCAATTGTGAGTATCTTCTGCTCTACCTCTTTTAAGATCTTGTATAATCTGTCCTATTTCATTAGATAATGTTCTGCTTTCTAACGCAGGCAACTCATACTTTACATCTTTATAGGTAATAGAAGATATTTGTGCAAGTGTTGCAGCTGTTCCTGTTCCAAAAACATCTTTTAAGGAACCATCTTTAGCCGCTTCAATCACCTCATCAACAGAAACTTTACGTTCCTCTACTTTAACACCTAATTCTCTAGCTAATGTTAAAACACTATCCCTTGTAATTCCCGCTAAAGTAGTTTTTAAATCTAAATTGGGTGTAATCAACTTATCTCCTATATGGAACATAATGTTCATTGTTCCTGATTCTTCTATGTACTTATGCTCCTTTGCATCTGTCCAAATAAGTTGTCTAAAACCTTGTTCTTCTCCTAATTTTGCAGGATATAATGCTGCTGCATAATTCCCTGCAGCCTTAGCATAACCTACTCCACCTTCACAAGCTCTAGAGTATTCTGTTTCAATTTTTACATGAATTTCATCTTGATAATAACCTCCTACTGGAGATGTGAAAATCATAAATTTATATTCCGTTGCAGGTCTAACTCCAAGTAATTCTTCACTAGCAAAAATATACGGTCTAATGTATAATGAACACCCTTCTACTGCAGGAACCCAATCAGAATCTAATGTAATTAACTGCTTAATTGCTTCCATAAATAATTCTTCGGGAACCTCTGGCATACATAACCTTGAGGCTGATTTATTTATTCTTTTAGCATTTTCTTCTGGTCTAAAAAGGAAAATTTCTCCAGCTTCATTTTTGTAGGCCTTCATCCCTTCAAAAACAGATTGTCCATAATGAATTGCTGCACAAGCTGGACTTAAAGTAATTGGTGCGTATGGTGTGATTTTTAAATCCCTCCATTCCCCATCTTTATAAGATGCCGTAAACATATGGTCAGAAAATTGCTTTCCAAAGGTTATATTCTCAAAATCAATAAAAGCTAATTTTGATCCTTCTGATTTTTCTATCTTAATATTTCTTACTATATCCATTGTATTATCTTCTCCTTCTATCATTTTATAAAGATAGCAATTATTATTGGTGTATTTTCTACAAATATAGGCTATGGCTAATGATTGTAATCAAAAAAAATCAATTATTGCCTTATTCTGTCATCAGCCAATTGTAGTGCTAATTTAAGTTGTTCATCTTTAGTTATTTCAGAATTATCTATCACTACTGCATCCTCAGACTGTATTAACGGGTTTTCACTTCTACTAGTATCATCATTATCGCGAGAGATAATATTATTTAACACTTCATCAAACGAAATCACATCTCCTTTTGCTTGTAATTCATCAAATCTACGCTGTGCACGGATTCTATAGTCTGCAGTCATAAATATTTTTAGTTCGGCATTAGGAAACACCACAGAACCAATATCTCTCCCATCCATTACCAATCCTTTACCTTTACCTAACTGTCTTTGAATTTGAACTAACTTAGCTCTAACCTCTTTTACTTGAGCAATTTTACTTACATGATTGGAAACTTCAATCCCTCGAATTTCTTGCTCAATATTTTCGCTATTTAAATACGTTTCCGAACGGTTTAAATCTGAACTACAAGAAAATGAAACATGCATTTTTGTTAACGAATTAATTAACTGCTCCCTATCAAAATGATTATCAGATACCAAATCATTACGAAGTGCATACAAAGTTATTGCACGATACATTGCTCCTGTATCTATATAAACATAGTTTAATTGGTTGGCAATCTCCTTTGCCATCGTGCTTTTCCCACAAGAAGAGTAACCATCAATTGCAATAATAATTCGATTCATTTTTTCTTGTTTTATATATGGAAACTATTCTCACTTCGAATTCACTCAGTATCAACTAGTCAAAATTCTTACAGAATTTCGATTGAACTGGCACCTAGCTATTAAGTCTCTTCTTTTTTCTTTCGTCTCTTTTCTTTTACTTTCTTTGTTTTTATTTTTTTCTCTTTAGGAAGTTTTGCTGCACCACTTCTTCTATAATATTCTGATAAATTGGTTGTTATCGTAAAATGATTTGACGGTCCTGCTAAATGATATTTTGCACTTCCATAACTGATATGAATTTTCTTAATCCTAAAACCAACCCCCCAACTAAACCCTATTAGGCCTGGTTTATTATCGTGAGCTAATTCTGACCTTCTTTTAAAGCTATAACCAAATCGCAACATAAAACTTTTAGATGGGACAAATTCTCCTCCTATAACTAGATGTTTAAATGTTTCATTTAATAAACCAGTTCTATTCCTTTCTGATTTTTCATCTTCAGTTAACTTACTGTTATTATTTGTTGCAACTATTGAATCATTATATGATAAATTCCAATTTTGTAATTGAATAGCATCTATAGACAGTCTAAATGGCGTGTGTTTAAATTTCTTTGAAATCCCTGCTTGAATCTCAAAAGGAATTGGTTCTTTTTTTCCTCCCTCAACATAAGGACTTAGCTGTGCTCCTACATTTTTAAACACTAAAGACGCTGTAAAGCCTTTCTGTTTATTAAAATACGTTCCCGAAAAATCCATCGCAATACCTGCCGAATTATAAATGTATAGGCTAGAATAAATTGGTTTTAGATTTACTCCTACCGAAAAATTAGAATCAATTTTTTTTCCCCAACCTAGAACAAAAGCATACTCTGCAGCAGTAAAACTTCCTAATTCATTTCCTCCTTCATCTGTTTCTAAAAATGTTCCGTAATCTAAATATCGAATACCTGCTGAAAATGTTCCTGCTTTTTTAAAATCTTTTACATAAGAGAAAAAACCATGATTGATATCTGCAAAATAATTGAGATAAGAAAAAGTCACCATTCCATTCATCTCAGAATTTAACAGTGATGGGTTTCCTAAAGCTAATGTAGGGTCATTATCATACACAGCTATTACACTTCCTCCCAAAGCTGCAACTCGTGCAGAAATAGGGATATTTAAAAATTCATACGTATTTGTTCCGCCAATTTGAGCGTTACTAATAAGTGTACTGAATAATAAAAAAATGAAAATTAACTTCCTCATCAAAAAATCATGCATTAATAGGCTAAATTACGTATTAATTGGATATTTATTGCTCAGCTCTTTTGTAAAATTCAAGACCCTTTTAAATTTTAAATTCTATTATCAAAATACTCTATTAAGTTGAGAATGTTCTTACCTGATTTTTATTATTTGATTTAATCAAATTCTTAAACCGATAACTAACACATCATCCGTTTGCTCAATTTCTTGTCGCCAGTTTTTTAACGCGTATTCCAAGAAACTTCGCTGTTCCTCAACATTCATAGCGTTAATTGAAATTAATAATTCTTTCATTTTTTTACGGTTAAACTTCTTATTTTTTTCTCCTCCAAATTGATCTGCATATCCGTCAGAAAATAAATACAGTTGATCATCTCTTTTTAACTGAATCTTTTGTGTTGTAAATGTTTTTTCTACACCATAAAAATATCCTATTGGGAAACGATCTCCTTTAATTTCTATTATTTCATTATTTCTAACAATCCATAAAGGACGCATTGCTCCTGAAAAACTCAAAAGATTAGTTTCTAAATCGATTACAACCATTACGATATCCATCCCATCGCTCATTACATCGTAAGAATTTTCCTTCTGAAATAGATTATTTATATCGTTATCTAATGCTCTTAAAATTTTACTTGGGTCTTCTATTTTTCGCTTTACAATAACATCTTTTAAAATAGAATTCCCAACAACTGACATTAATGCCCCAGGAACTCCGTGCCCTGTACAATCAACTGCAGCAATAAATATTTTATTTTCATTTTTGTAATACCAATAAAAATCTCCACTCACCACATCTTTTGGCAAATACAAAACAAATGCATCAACAACACTTTTAGCAATAACACTTATACTTGGTAAAATAGCTTCTTGTATTTTTCTAGCATATTGAATACTATCAACAATATCTTCATTTTTTTGTTGTAGAATTCTATTCTTTTCTTCTAGTAGTTTTTCTGCTTTTTTACGTTTAGTAATATCAGAACCTATACTAATTACAGAGTTATCTGGCCCTAAAGACATGTTCCATAATATCCATTTCTCTATACCATTTGCCGTTTTTAATTGCCGCTCATAACTCACTTCTGTTAAACCTGCAGTTTGGTTTAGTTCAAATTGTTTTTTAATGAAATCTTTAAACATAATTGATTCATGTTCATCACTCCTCGTGTTTTCCCACCATCCATCTCCCATTAGTTCAGATGGATTATAACCAAGCATATTTTTAACAGAAGGGCTTACGTATTCTACTGATCCTTCCGGATTTGCTACTATAATTAAATTATTTAATCGTTCTATTATTGTATTAAAAACCTGTTCCATTTTTATTAGATTTGAACGCCTTAACGTTGTAATTCAAGAAAATATTAATTGAAGTTTGTTGAGTTTGGACTTAAAATTATCTTAAAATCCACATAGAATTCTACATATAATGAACCCTATTAGCTAAATGCTTACAGCAATTGCTAAAAATAAAAATGGTAATATTTGTTTTGACTCTCAACATCCTTTTAAGAATATGAGGCAAAGGTATCAATTATTTAAAATGAAAAACTATTTTTTGAAAAACTTTTAATACATCTCAGGAAATTCTTCTTCATCCACTCCATTCATAATTGAATAAACTGCATCAAACACATCATCTACACTTGGTTTCGAAAAATAATCTCCATCGGTACCATATGCTGGTCGATGAGCTTTAGAAGCTAATGTAACGGGTTCTGAATCTAACTGATAATATCCTTTTTGTTCAACTAATATTTTATCTAAGATATATGCTGAAGCTCCTCCAGGCACATCTTCATCAACCACTAATAAACGATTAGTTTTCTTTAATGATTCTGCAATCATATAATTAATATCAAAAGGCAATAACGTTCTTACATCAATTAGCTCTGCAGAAATGCCAACTTCTTGCAGTTGTTTTACTGCTTGTTCTGCAATGTTACACGTAGAACCATAAGAGACTATTGTAATATCAGTTCCTTCGGTTACTATATTTGGAATTCCTAAAGGTGTAGTAAATTCGCCTAAATTACTTGGCATTTTTTCTTTAGTACGGTAACCATTCAATGGTTCAATTACCAATGCAGGATCATCTCCCTTTAATAAAGTATTATAAAAACCAGCTGCATCTGTTAAATTTCGTGGAACACAAACATGCATCCCTCTTAACGAATTAATAATCATTCCCATTGGCGAACCTGAATGCCAAATTCCTTCTAAACGATGCCCACGTGTACGAATAATTAATGGTGCTTTTTGTCCACCTTTTGTTCTGTATTGCAACGTTGATAGATCATCACTCAATACCTGAATACAATATAATAAGTAATCTAAATATTGAATTTCAGCGATTGGTCTTAATCCCCTTAAAGCCATACCTATTCCTTGTCCAATAATGGTGTTTTCTCTAATTCCTGTATCAGAAACTCTTAACTCTCCAAATTGTTCTTGTAAACCTTCTAAACTTTGGTTCACACCTCCTATTTTACCTGTATCTTCTCCAAAAGTCAGAACTTCTGGATATTTTTCAAATATTTTAATAAAATTATCTCTTAAAATAATTCTACCATCATCCATTTTGTCGGTTAATACTGGCTTTATTTCTTCAACTTTCATTGGTGAAGTTTCAAACTCAGAATATAACGAAGAATTAAATCTATCATGATTTGCTATTTTAGCAGTGCTTAACCATGTTATTAATTCTTGCTTTAAAGCAATGTGTTCTTTTCTTGTAATTCGTAGCACTTTTCTAACTGTAGAAACAATATCTTTTCTAATTGGCTCTGTATTTCCTTTTAAAGTAGTAATTAGTGGAGTAATAAAAGCTGCATTCTCACTTCCTTCTGCTACTTTTTCTAATAAATCTACAACAGTTGTTTGTTCTTCTTTAATCGGATTGAGGTAAGCCGCCCAAGCAGCACGCTTTTGTGTTGAGACCTCTTTCTTTCCTTCTTTTTCTATGGTTTCTAACTCTTCTTCTGTTGCTAATTTATTTTCTAAAATAAATTCTTTAAACTTTTTTACACAACAATACTCTAATTCCCATTCTAATCTTTCTTTAGATTTATACCTTTCGTGAGAACCTGAAGTTGAATGTCCTTGTGGTTGTGTTACTTCTTCAACATGTACTAAAACGGGGCAATGTTCTTCTCTTGCAATTTTTACTGCTTTTTCGTAAGTGTCCATTAAAGCAGGGTAATCCCATGCTTTTACCTTGAAAATTTCAAAACCATTTGTTCCTTCTTCTCTTTGAAATCCACTTAATATTTCAGAAATACTCTCTTTAGTTGTTTGGTATTTTTTAGGAACAGAAATTCCTTGTCCATCATCCCAAACCGACATTACAATTGGAACTTGTAAAACTCCCATTGCGTTTATCGCCTCCCAAAATGGACCTTCTGAAGTACTGGCATCGCCAATTGTTCCAAAAGCAACTTCATTTCCTTTATTCGAAAATTTAGTAAAAGAAGCCAAGTCTTTATTGTTTCTGTAAACTTTAGAAGCTTGCCCTAAGCCTAACAATCTTGCCATCTGCCCTGCTGTTGGCGAAATATCTGACGATGAATTTTTCATCTTTGTTAAATCTTTCCAACTCCCATCTTCATTTAAGCTTCTTGTTCCGAAATGTCCATTCATAGAACGTCCACCAGAAGATGGTTCGGCACTAACATCGGTATGAGCATATAATTGAGCGAAAAACTCTTGAACAGTCAATTGCCCAATTGCCATCATTAAGGTTTGATCACGATAATAACCAGATCTAAAGTCTCCTTCTTTAAATTGTTTAGATAATGCTAATTGTGGCAACTCTTTACCATCACCAAAAATTCCGAATTTAGCTTTACCAGTAAGTACTTCTCGTCTTCCTAAATAAGAAGTTTCTCTACTCATGTAAACCAATCGATAGTCTTCCAGAATTGATTCTTTGAATTTATCTTTAGAAATTTTAGTGTTTGTTTTTTCTACCGTATCGTTGCTCATCCCTATTTTATTTTTTGAAGTCTTGCGAAGTTAAGCAATTATTCCTTTTTTTAAAAGTGCTTTTTATCTATCTTTGTTGAAATTGATAATTATAAAAAATAAAAATATAGATGGGAAAAGGCGATAAAAAAACGAAAAAAGGGAAAATTTTTTCTGGTTCTTACGGTGTAACTAGAAAAAAGAAAAAGGCTGTAACTTTTGTTGCTAAGCCAAATACTAAGGAAGCTGAACCTAAAAAAGAGGAAGAAGTTCCAGCTAAAGAAGCTGTTAAAAAAGCTCCAGCGAAAAAAACTACTGCAAAGAAAGCTCCAGTGAAAAAAACTGCTGTAAAAAAATAAAACAACATATATCCCCACTAAGGTGAGGGTTTAAAAAAGTCTGAGAACATGAGTTTTCGGACTTTTTTTTATACTTATAATTGTTATCTACAGCTTGACTGAGAATCTATGTAATCTAGATATCTATCTGATAATGAAAATCTTATGATTTTATTAGATTCTAAGTACATCAAAAAAACACCATCTTTCAATTCTACGCTTACCCGAATAAGGGCGGAAAAAGAGTTATCTTTTCAATCTTTTATAGACCTCTAATACTTGTGGTATTACCAATTTTTCACCATCATTAATAATGGTGAAATCAACATAAGTCATTTTTTCTTTATCCGATAACTGCATTTTAATTCTATCTTTCACTTTTTGTTCTGAAGTATTATCTCGCTGTATTACACGTTGTATTCTTATCATTTCAGAAGCAGTTACTAAAATGATTTCATCCATTTGTTGATACGCTCCACTCTCAATTAAAATAGCAGCTTCTTTTATTAGAATTGAAGCTTTTTTATTTTCATCAATCCATGCCTCAAAATATTCAGACACTTTAGGATGAATAATCTTATTGAGTTTTTCTAGTGCTGTTTTATCATTAAACACAATTCCTGAAAGTTTTACTTTATCTAGCTTTCCATTACTATAAATTGCCCCAAACTCAGCAGAAATTTGTTTTACAACTTCCCTGTTATTATTAATAATATCTTTTGCAATAGCATCCGAATTAAAAACAGGGACACCTAAAGCTTTAAAAACTTTAGCAATGGTAGATTTTCCACTACCAATACCTCCTGTCAATCCAACTAATAACGGTTTCCTCATCATATATAAAACACGTAAAGCTTCCTCAAAAGGGAAGCTTTACAATTATTTTTAAAGTTAAATTATTCTAATTTAATCCTATTTTTTTTGTTCCATCTCTTCAGCAGCAAATTCTTTAGAAATTGCTGTTTTTTCTAACTTCAACCTATTCCCTCCTTCTATTTCTATCATAACGGTATCATCCTTTAATTCAACAATCTTTCCGTGAATTCCTCCAATGGTAACTATTTTAGTTCCTTTCACTAAACTTCTTTAAATTTCTTGGCTTCTTTTTGTTTTTTCATTTGTGGTCTTATCATAAAAAAATAAAACACTAAACCAATGGCTCCAAACATTAATATTTGCTCCATTCCAAATCCACCACCTGTTGCTCCATCTGTTTGAGCTTGTAATAAAATACCTATTCCTTTCATTTCTTTTCTATTAAGTTATTTCTATAAATTATTGATTTGTATTTGGCACCAAAACTTCTCCTTTTATTGCAATTACCTTAGTATTAGGGATTGTATTGGCAATTAATGTAATTGTCTTATTTTGTAAACCTTGCTTACCTGTTGAATTAAAGATTATGTTAATTTTACCTTCTTCTCCTGGTTTAATTGGTTCTTTTGGCCATTCAGGAACAGTACATCCACAACTTCCTTGGGCAGAAGATATTATTAAATTAGATTGACCAACATTACGGAAACGAAATGTCATGGAGACAGTCTCTCCTTGTGTAATTGTTCCGAATTCCTTTATTTCTTCTACAAATTCAAAGAAAGGGCGTTTACCTTCATCCTCAGCTGAGCTTTCTGCAGAAATAGGGTTGTCAATAATATCTGTATTTAATGTTTCTTCTTGAGCATTTTCTCCGCAAGAAGCTAACAATGCTATTCCCACAGCAATTGGAAGTAATATCTTTTTCATATTTATAATTTTGAGGATGCAAATATATGTAAAAAAGAAGGCTAATTCTATTCTATTCCACCTTATGAATGCATTTCTAAAATGAAATTTCAAAATAGAAAATACCGTCTTAACTATATATTTTATTGAATAGCTCTTGGTTTCTTGCTAAAATGTTTTTACGCTTTAGTTTTAATGTTGGGGTTAGCTCTCCATTATCAATACTCCAAGCTGCTCCAATTAGTTCAAACTTTTTTATTTGCTCATAATTAGAGAAGTCTGTATTTAAGGCAACCATCTCTTTTTCAAACCTAGCAATAACTGTTTCATTTTTCACTATTTCAGCATCAGATGTATAACTAATTTTCTTTCTTTCACACCACCCTTTTAAAAATAAAAAATCTGGTTGAATAAAAGCTCCTGCCATTTTCTGTCCTTCACCTATCACCATTATTTGCTCAATAAATCGAGATTCTTTAAACTTGTTCTCCATCACTTGTGGTGCGATATATTTACCCCCAGAGGTTTTAAAAATTTCTTTTTTCCTGTCAGTAATTTTCAAATACTTACCATCAACTAAAACACCTATATCACCTGTATGAAATATCCTTGTTCATCAATTACTTCTTTAGTTAATTCTGGTTGATTGTAATATCCTTTCATAATACTCGGACCTTTTACTATTATCTCTCCATCTTCTGCAATTTTTACATCTAAATTTTCCAACACTTTTCCAACACTGCCAATCATTGTTCCGCCTGGCAATAAGCTATTTACACCAATTACTGGAGAGGTTTCTGTTAAGCCATAACCTTCTAACACCGGAATTTGAGCTGAAGTAAATACTCTTGCTAACCTGGCTTGTAAGGCTGCTCCTCCTGAAACTATTGCGATAATTTCTCCACCTAAGGCTTCTCTCCATTTACTAAAAATTAATTTATTCGCAATTTTTAATTTAAAGTTATACATTGCTCCACCACTAACCATAGGATCATATTTTAATCCTAACTCTAATGCCCAAAAGAATAACCCTTTTTTAATCCCTGTTAAATCTGTTCCTTTTGCTACAATTTTATCATACACTTTTTCTAACAATCTTGGTACTGTAGCAAAAAATTGTGGTTTCACTTCTTTTAAATTATCTCCAATTTTCTCTATCGATTCTGCATAATAAATTGATACACTTTTATAAATATATAAGTAATCTAACATTCGTTCAAAAACATGACAAAGGGGTAAAAAACTTAATGCTTTATGATTTTCACCAACTGGCAAACGATCTTCTTCACCCAAAACATTACTTACTAAATTTCTATGTGTTAGCATCACTCCTTTAGGGTTTCCTGTTGTACCTGAAGTGTAAATTAATGTTGCTAAATCATCTTCATCAATTGTATTCTTTGCAGCCTCAAGTGCTTCTTCATTAATTTTATCACTTAACAGCTCTGTATAATGTTTTTGTCCTGCAACCTTATTAAACATATAAATATGTTCTAAAGTTGATACTTTATCTTTTATATTTAAAATTTTAGCTAAAATTTCTTCATCCGAAATAAAAACAACTTTAGCTCCACTATCGTTTAAAATGTACTCATAATCTGCTTCTGTTATATTTGGATATAATGGCGCATTTACAATACCTACTTGCTGAACCGCTAAATCGGTTAAATGCCATTCTGTTCTATTATTAGAAATTACCGCTACTTTATCCCCTTTCTTAAGACCCAACTCTAATAGCCCTATGCTAAATTTTTTGGCTTTATTTATAAATGCTTCTGATGAAAGAGAAACCCACTTTCCATCCTCTTTTTGGGTGAAAGCATCTATTTTAGGGTTATTATTTAATTGGTGGTAATAAAAATCTGATAATATTTTAATCATAACTATATCTTGATAAATTAATCTGAAAGTAAATATATCATTTTAATAGTTAACCCAAAATCATTATTAAAAGATTTACAAAGTGGGTTTCTTTTTTTAAGAAAGAATAACAGTAAAATTTTGTAATTGTAAATTACCTTTCCAACTCCAAAAACAAAAAAAGCAGCTATTTTACCAACTCCCTCCTGCTCCGCCACCACCAAAACTTCCTCCACCAAATCCTCCGAATCCTCCACTCCCTCCTGTTGATCCTATTGACCCTCCAAATCCACCAATAGCCCCTAAAGTATTAAAGCTGCTACTAAATTCTTTATTTAAAATCATAGCCAAAAACCCAAAATGTTTAAATTCATTATCGATTAACCAATCAAACGCTTTATGTTCTCCAACTGACGCAGCAACAGTAAAATACCACTCTTTTTCTGAATAATTAATTAAATGCTGTTGTGCGTCCATATTTCCAATAAGTGTAAAATAAAAATTTATTAAATAATCGAAGTCATACTTTTTAAGCCAAGCTAATGCTGTTTTATTCTGATTCACAAATACATCATGAAATGCTGCTAGTTCTTTAAACTGATTACTATTTAACCAATCATAAGATTCATCTTCACCATCTATAACTTTTGCTAAATGGTGAATTGATTCTGAAGAATATGTTTTGTTTTTACTCACAAACCTAAAAGTACTCAAAATATGAAGAGTTGAGAATATTCGTTAATTAGGTAGAATGATAAGCTTCTCATCATATCATTTTCGCTATTTACCGGGATCTATGGATTTGAATAAGAAATAATAAAAGGAAGTTGGTAATTTTACTGTTCAAATATTTTTGATTTTCAGCAAAAAAATAGAGTTATCAAATATTTAATCTTCTCCACTCCAGTACATGAAAACAGCTATTTTTGTAAGTACTTAATTTCTATTTCAAAACATCCTTTAAAATATCTTTCAAAATTTTAAGGTCCGCTTCTTTATTCCGGATTAATTTATTCGATTTATCACACTCAAATTCATCATAATCCATCTCTATTAAATCGATGCTTTTTTCCTTTAGCACCTCTCTTTTTCGTTCGGCATATTTTTTACGTTGTTCACTCCTTGTTACTCCACTTATTGTTTTTTTCTCTTCTTCAAGTGAGGTTAAATCCTCTTTTTCAAACAACTCAATTACCATATTTAATTTAGCATAATAAGCATCTACAGGCAATGCTGTTCTTCTTATACCGTCTCTATGAAAATCCCCTAATAGAAACTTAAACGTATGCTGATGAAATGCCTTTTCATTTAACAGCTCATTACACAAACCAACTAAGTAATATTCATCACTATTTTCTCTTTTTTGAACTGATTGTTGTTTTCTTGATACTGGAAGAACCTTATCTTTTGTAACATACTTAGCTCCTTCTCTTACTAAATACCAATAAGTATCTATTCCTTTTCTTTCAGCATGAACAGAAGGAATTTTATCCAAAGATTTTTCTACATCTAATTTTCTCAACACTAATCGAAAAGGCAGCCCTCTCTTTTCATCTTTATAAAAAACGCCTACTTCTATTAATGCTGGCATTATTTCCTTTACTAGTATCCATTCTACTTTGGGATTATTCTTAAAATAATCCGCTATCACTTCATTTATTCTAGCTATTTTATCTTCACTCATACTCGTACTTATTTAGCATTTAAAACTTTTTGTACCCTTCCATCTCATAAAAAAGAGATTTAAATTCTTGACCTCTGGGTTATGAATGTGGATTGTTAGATAACAACCTCAACCATAAACCTCTACAAATTCAGCAACAACAGTAGTTACAACAACTTTTGTTATTTTTAATTTTTGGCTAAATTACGCTATTTTATGCTACACTCCCCACTCTATTCCCCACTCCTTTTATTCTTCCCAGTCAACAACTTCAATCGCTTCTTCAGTAATATTTTGAACAATATGTGATGGCAAAGGTATTGAACAAGGAAATATTACCTTTTCAATCTCTTCTCTAAGGTGTCTTCTTTTTACCAAAACATCTTGCCTTTCACTCTCCATTACCTCAACAAACTGATAATCAATTTCCTTCAAAAGATTTTTACGCTGCTTACTGTCATACCTATTCAACTTACCTTTTAATTCTGCTTGCGACATCTTAACCAACTCAATGTTATGTTCTTTTGGAGAAACATCATCATCCGAATAGAAATATGCTTGTTCTCCGATATAGGCTAAACAAATTACACTGTTTTTCATTAACTCATTTAGATTCTCAGTGTATCTATCATCTCCCTTTTTCATTCTCATGAAGCTATTCAGCTTGTCTGGAAGTATATAAACCAATACTCTATCATATTTAGCTTCATCCACTACAGTAACAGATATTGGTTCATACTTAATAACTGCTTTCTTTCCTGTTGTTGGGTCAGTATAATCTAATGTTTCTCTATTATTAAGGCTTTTCATCACATAAGCATCAACGTTCTTCCAACCTCCAGTTTTTAGAGTTAATTTATATATCCCTTCCGCATCCAATCGTTTAGGTTTTTTCATTCCCAATTGTCTGTATGCATCCTTTAAATTTAGATTAAATTCTTCCACATAATTATCTGACTTCCTCTTAACCTCAGATTCACTATGCTCTTTTCTTTCTTTTTGAATTTCACCATCCAACCTTCTTTGTTTACCATTAAACTTCTTCTTGGTTTTAGCAACTGCTGCCGCAATCATTTTTTGCTTTCTCTCATAATGCTTCTGTAGTTTTTTAACTCGCTTATCATCAATTTCCACTTTACCATCTTTACGTGATGCAAACTCCATGAACTTAGTTTTGCTCTCTCCAGAAGTCATTGACGCTGCCATCTCATCTATTTCATATAGGTTTAAGTTCATGTTGTTTATGTATAAGTCCAATACAGCGTCATTACATGTTCCGAATATGGTTTTTAATCGTTCTTCAAATTCTCTGGTAGAAATTAAAGTATTGTTAAACTCATTACTCCAAATTGCTTTTATTTTCGCTGGATTAATTCCGTTATTCCTTAAGACCGAGGGAACTAACTCACTATCTGAGGAACTACTATCAACTGCAGCTTCTATGTCAGCAAACAAATCAGACGTAGTATCAGCCATTTCTTCTTCTAAACCATTAAACATCTCTTGAACCATTCTTTCGGCTTCATCTTCTGCAAATTTCGCAGCAGACATTTGTTTAATGTAAGCTAATAAATTAACCATTTCATCATCATTTATCGGTTGTGGTGGCATAATAGATTTGTTATATAAATTGAAAATTCTAACGGCTTCATTGTCTCCAGATTTTACTAATGCTCCATAGTTCTTGATTGCTCTTGACAGCCATTCTGCTGTATGTCGTTGGGACACATTATACAAGTCTGAACCAATTACTTTTCCACCTCCAATAGAATGACAAGCAATACAACTTGCAAAAAACAAACGTTCTCCTTCTTCCATGTTTGCGTTATTTATTTCCCAACTGAATGAATAATACAAACTATCTTTGTATTCCTTGTTGGATTTAGAAGCATCTCTACCCAACTCAGCCAATTTTGGCTCGTATTTAGGTGGATAGAAATTCAAAGAATTAATATCTACAGGTGTTAAGAATTTATCCAATGGTTTTGGGTCAACCCAATCAATAGAACCATCAGCCATTCTCTTCCCATCAAACAACTGCATATTTGGATTAACGTCATCAGCTGGAACTTCTGTGTAGATTCCTTTATCTGGATTTATCTGAACCGTTTTACCATCTTTTCGTGCGTTCACATAAAACATTCCAGCACTTTCTAATAATCTATCACCAGACTTACTACTTAATCCCGCTTGAATGATTTGAGATGTGTTTAACGCTTCTTTTACCTCAAACTCAACTTCGCCTTTTACTTCGTTCCCATTATCATCTAAGAAACTTCCCGATGGAATATACATCACTATTCCTCCCTCAGTTTCTATCACGGTATCCTTGGATGTATTAACAGTAAATTTTTGTGATTCCAAATACTTATCTGCATCAACCCAAACTTCTTCTCCATTTTCATTAAACTGCGGTAAAACATCTGCTTTAGCCTTATTACTATCTGAATACCACAAGAAAGCAGAAACCACAGCAACCAAAATGATAGTTCCCAATCCTAAATTGAAGCCAGACTTACCTAATTTGTATTTCTTATAAGCTTTTTGGATAGATTGCTTTGCTCCAACTCTTTCTATTCCCTTGATTACATCTCTTTGAATCTCTACTTCTTTCTGTAGACTAGCATCTGTTTTCAGTTTATCTTCAAAAGCTTTCTTCTCTACTTT
>JAESTF010000038.1 GCA_016763795.1 Flavobacteriales bacterium | reverse complement strand
CGCTTTGTTAGTGATGAACGACTCGCCAGGGATGGCTACACGAACCTTCCTTACAATATGCATCAGGTATTGCTTCGATCAACACTGTATTAGGCTGTAGGGCATTCAATGATTCGTCTTTTGGCTGGGGCCAAAAGCCTCACCCCCTGGCGGGGGCCGCTTTGCGGTCTTGAATGCGGATGCATTCAATCAGGCTATCTTGGGTTGTGTGATTGGGTCTTTTTTATAAGGGCTTAGAGAGGGGGAGTTTTTACTTGTTTTAAATCGGAACAAGACAATGCGGCCATCATTGGAATGTGCATGAAGCTCCAAATACTTAGAGTGATTAACTATCAGTTCCTGATCAAAGTACCAGTCGATTGCGTTTTGATAGTAGCTGATCTCTACATCCGCATCAGACATGCCACGAACTATCAACAGCCAAGGTATTCCTTCTTGCTCTGCATACAAAGCGATTTTCTCTATGGAGTCATTTGGCATGATGCGCCAGCTGCCGTTTACAAGATGGGAGTATAAGGGGGACAAGGCCATGACTGGTTCTCCCCGAGTCACATAGGGCCTGAAGGGGGCAAAAGGGCCTGCGGTTTCTGAAGATTTTTCTTGCAGCTGAATATCCAATACCGAGGAAGGCTGTAACAATACAAAAGCTGCCAGTACTGCTGCGAACATTCCTTTTAGCGCATGAGGGTTTCCTATCCTGTCTTTAAAAGAATACAGAAAATTGTACGTTTCGAGAGCAATATTGAAAAGTATAAAAGGAAGTAGTATCAGAGCATAACGATCAATCAGGCCATCGATTAGAGATAATGCGAAGAGGTAGTTAAGTACAAACCCGCTGACTATATAGCGATTCAGTATGTTTTTATTTGGCGTCTTAATAATTAGCGGTGAGACCAAAGAGAAACAAAATACTACGCTGATAATTAGCCCTAGTGACTGCACTAAGAACGAAATGTTTTGACCGAGGCGGACAAAATACTGGCCCCTTTCCATCCAAATAAGAGAAAGAGTGGGTCTTAGTCCTTTGCTTTCCTTGTTAGTACTCTCCAGTGAGACATCTTCTAACATTGCACTACTGTCGGCTAGCAATACTCGCAGTGCCCGACGATTAACGATCAAGTCTTGATAGTCTTCTGCCGAGGACGCGTTGACAGAACGAATAAAGCTTTGGGTCTCAATAGGCAAATGTTCGATGGCAATACTTTCTTTTTCAGACCATTTTTGGTCAAACACTGAGAGTCCCGTCTGCTCGTATAGCGTCAGCCCATAGGGAAGCAGTAACAGTAGGAATCCAAGTGCAAAACCACTGAAGTTCTTAAGAATGTGCTTGGGTGATATTAATACAAGAGCCATCAAAGCGAACGGCAGTAAAACCAGGCCAATTTGCCGTGTTAAGAATGCAATAGCAGTGAACATTCCAAGAAGAATAATCGCTTTGGTTTTCTTTTTAGAGTCTACTATTCGAAACAATAAGTAGATGAACCAAGAAAGTACAAAAATAAACGTTGCCTCAGTTAATGGAGTAACTGCCCACAAGCACAATTGATAATTCAGCTGGATAAGCAGTACACCCACAACAGAAAAATAATTGCTGGAAAATCGACGAAATATCAAATATAGGGGTATTGATGTGAATAGTGCTGCAGCGCTGCTTACTACCTCGGTACTAACCATCATGTCGTTAAACACGGTGTTTGTTAGCAAGGCAAGTAGTGGGAAGATTATAGGAAGAATTGTCCCCTGATCACTGCTGCCAAACTCAACGTAAAGAAGTCCCTTGGCCAAATAATCTCGAGCAAAACTCATATATTGGACAGCATCAGGAGGGTAATAGCCGCGGCTATCGTCCAAGAACAGTATCACTGGATGGAGGGCGAGTAACACACAGATTGACAAAAAATCTTTCCCATATATTTTTATAAAGGAGAGGTTTTTTGTGTCATCTAGTTTAGTTTTGCGGATCAAGCTTTCTATACCCCAGTACTGAGTGTAATTTGATTTCTAATATTGCTCAACTTAGTCAATAATTTGTATAGAAGCAGAGCGTATACTAATTCTTTATACGGTGGTAAAAATAGACGGCAATAATCGGTAACCTCTACTGAAACCCTAGATTTTATTATTCAACTTGCAAATGTCGCTCGAATCAGCTGAAATTTGAGATCAAAGGCGCTAGGGTCTAATGTATCTGTAGAAGGCGTCCTCTCAGGCTTGATGAAGAACCGGCCACCCAGTCGATGGTAGCTACTGGAAATCTGGCTTTATTAGACGGAAGACTAGAGTGTTACCAACTGAGCAAAGGTAGGGTAAGAAGGCCTGCTGAGCTTGCTGTAATTACATTCACCCTGCCCATGTACGGTGTAGGAGATACTACAAAGTCGCTATTGGGCTCTACAAAGAGAATATGTGGTGAGAGCGCATTTAGTTAAAATCCCTCCGGATTAGGTTCCCCTGTAGCCGTCGATACAGCATCGAATCACTTCCCGGGTGCGGCACTGCATACCTAGAAAAAAATCAGCAGCATTTCTTAGCTTTTGTTAAACTTCTAAAGCTAGAGACCCCGAGAATGCCCGCTTGAGCTATTGTTATAATCATCCCAACGCCCCTGCCGTAGAGAAATGTGTTCGCTGTGAGGCTGATATGTGCGGAACGTGCGCTAACTTCCTCGACACAGGTGTCTTTTGCGAGAAGTGTGTTTCGACTGTGGAGACGGAGAAGTTCGTAACCGCTCAGTCTAATAAGCTCAATAAGGCCGAAATCGATCTCGTCCTGAGCAAGCATGCGCAGGACAAAGAGTCAGAGCGCGCAGGTAAAGAGAAGCGCAAGGATGGAGTTGTTCTCTGGCTTGGCTTCGGTGGTAGTTCCGCCATGATCTTTGTTTCTTTACTGCTTTATGCATCTCCCATGCTATTTCAATTCGACGCGGAGGCTGTTGCAGCATTCGAGACGTCCCAGGCGCTGGAAGAATGCCGCTTAGTGTTTGAACAGATAGGCTACGCGCTTGAAGATGGAGAAGAGCCGAATCCATCACTGCAGTGCGCGGATAGCAATGTGCCAAACATAATTGAGCGACAGGACGGTACGGTACGTGTATCACACCCCAATCCCCGCCAATACGGTTTAAGTGCGATCTATGTAAGTACAGAAACTCACGAGGTGGTGCTAGAAGTATGATGAACTCAAAGTACAGCAGGCAGCTGAAGGGCTTTACACTCATTGAATTGATGATTGTGGTCGCCATACTGGGCATTCTCGCTAGTGTTGCGCTTCCTGCATACGGTCATTACCGTAATCGAGCCGAGTTCACTGAGGCTCTGTTGGCGTTCAGTGTGTTTCAGAATTTCATTGTTATCGCGGCGGAGTCCAATCGCTTGACAGGAATGGCCGATATTCAAGAAGGTGAGAATGGGATTCCAGACTCTCAGCGGCGTGATGAGACAACTCACGGTATCCACGTGCATGGAGGCGAGATCAAAGTTACGTGGCAAGACGATGGTTCGGCCTTAGCTGTAGCGAATTACACACTTACAGCGCAAAATATAACTCCACCAATTCAGTGGGTTGAGGGCGGTAGCTGTATTCAATTGGGCTTTTGCTAGTAGACCTCAATAGAACCCCATCGCTTGCCCTGCGTAAGCAATGGGTGATTTCAATCCGTCAGAATTGTGCATCGAACCCTGCTTACGAGCGACACTGAAAAACCTAGATAGAAAGCACAGAACATACGGAGCATAGAGAATGGAATCTAGCAATGTTCAGATGGATCTCGCCTCCCTCGAGAAGACCTATGACCGGTATTCTTCCTTTTATGATTTGATATTTGGTGCATTCTTCTCCCCAGGCCGTAAAAAGGCCATTGCTAATTTGCAATTTGATGATGGTGCTAGTGTGCTGGAAGTAGGTGTGGGCACGGGCGCGTCACTCAATCTTTATCCTCGGCACGTTAAGATCACCGGAGTTGATATATCCGAAGACATGCTGCGACTAAGTGAGAAGCGCGCGCAGAAAGCATGTAGGCCTGTTGATCTTTACACTATGAACGCGGAGAATTTGGAATTTCCCGATAACTCGTTCTCGCACGTTGTGGCCATGTATGTTGTTTCCGTATCACCAGACCCAGCGATGATTGTGGCGGAGATGATGAGAGTATGCCGCCCGGGAGGGAAAGTTGTGGTCTTGAACCATTTTAGCGATGACGATTCGCTGATAGGGAAGTTTGAGAAAGCCCTAACTCCGCTGTCTTCTAAACTTGGCTTTAAGCCCTATTTTCCGCTGAATAAATTTAGACAAGAGTGTGATGCTATCGCGTTCGAAGAGTTGATGAAAACGAACTTGTTGGGTTATTGGTCGATACTGAAAGGGACTAAGTCTTGATCCGTGTTTACTTGTTGCTAACTACAACCCTTGCGTAGCTAGATTTACTATCTCTTGACCTTCAGTTGTTCCAATTAGGTTTTTCTGTTCTTTGGGATCGCTGCTGATCTCGAACAGCATTTCTCCTTTGCGTTCTGCGTAGGAGATTCCCTCCCATAAATGCTTATAGATTTTATCTCCACGTTTTACTAGGTTTAGTTTCCAGCCGTTTGGGAGCGTGGATTGGTGCCGCGTAAGTCTGTTCTCGGGAGCTGGGTCAAACAAGCTCAGTCCCTTCATCTCAATTGCGGTTTCAATTCCAAGTGATTCTATGATCGTGGGTGCGATATCTATGTGAGTCGCATAGTGAGTGTTCAAATACTGGCTGCCGGTCGGGTCGTAAATGAAGAGAGGAATTCTCGTGTGTTCCTCATAGAGGAATCGCGTATGTCCATAGTGCCCGTGTTCACCAAGGCCTTCTCCATGATCGGACGAGATATAGACGATGCTATTTTGTAGCATGCCCTGTTTTTCTAGCTGTGCGAATATCTGAGCAATAAAAAAATCGGCTTGCAAGATGCCATTATCGTAATTATTGATTTCTTGTTGATGGCGATCTTTCTCATCGACAAATAAATTTGTTATTGGA
Organism: Flavobacteriales bacterium; assembly: GCA_016763795.1. Lineage (GTDB taxonomy): Bacteria > Bacteroidota > Bacteroidia > Flavobacteriales_E > Vicingaceae. The sequence goes on along the minus strand of JAESTF010000038.1, from coordinate 10,239 downwards.
TTGAATGAACTCTGGTGAGGTTTGTATTGATTAAACTGTCTATGTCGCATCCCTAGCTCATGAGTTGAATACAGATGAAAATAGAGGAAATTAGGTTGGCTTGCCGTGAGATCTAACCTTCCTAGTACATCGATAATTCCGGCATCATCGTTAACTGCATAGTCCTTGCGCGATTCTCCGTCGCTTAGAAAGTCGGCATCGTACATCGACCTCAGTCCACCCCATGCATGGTTGCCGGTTACTATGAAGCTGGACGTGTAGCCATTGCTGCTGAGTATATTGCCTAGATGCGTGCTATTCGATCGTATGTCGACAAACTCTTTGCCGGTGAGCAGGCTGAGGATTCCGCAAGCGCTCTCGGAACAGCTGGAGTGCATTGTTTTCACGAAAATCAGCTCGCCCGATTCGACTAGTTTACTTAAGAAAGGGCTTGTATTTCTTTGATATCCATAAGGTTTTAAGTGATCTGCGCGAAGCGCATCGACCATGATTATGACGATATTTGGTTTCGTTAAATCAGCATTTCGCCGCAGGTTTTGCTGGGCCACTGGGTCAGCAAATCTTTTATCCGGGAGGGTAGGGTCGAATCCAAACATGGGGATATAGTCGAGGAACAGATTTGAAATAGGCTCTCCACTCCAGATGCCTGGGTCTTCTTTATCAAAACCAACTTGTAGGAGAGCAACCGTAGCGACGCTGGCTAGCGCGGTATAGGTGGAGAGCTTAATCGCATACGGGCCACCGCTACTGCCAACATCGTAGTAGCGTAGTAGATAAAACCTATAGGCTGTGAGTAGTGCTAGGTAGGTCAGGGGTAGCGCGATAACTAAGATGTTTAGCGCGGGTAGAGTTTCACGCATTGTTCCGAAGTCGGCCATATACACCGTTATTAATTGTAGTGTGATATTACCCGACCAGGTTAAATTAGAGATTATATTGCTGGAGTAAATTAAGAGTAGGGTGAAGTCAAAAGCAGGAAGCACTGTTAGCAAATAAATGTGCATCGCTCTATGATTGCCTCGTTGATGCAAATAGAAACAAGGCAGCAGTAGTGAAGCTAAACCTACGAAAACAAGCAGCATGTGAAGCGCGACCACAGCCATAGAGTATTGAAAGTACAGCTGAAATGCGACTATAAAAATTAGGCCGATGATGATATGCGCTGCTAGAAGAAATTTTAGAAATCGCATAAGCGGTTTGTTCTCTGGTTGCCTCGCTTAGTGAGTATTTTCCTAGTGCTCTAGAGCCCTAGCAGTTTAGTCTTCAATGCAGCGCAAATAACCGCCGGGATTACAGCTGAAGAGGAGTTTGTTCTCGAGTTCTGAGTCTACTTCGAAACGATTTGTTTCTTTCATGAACGCATTCAGTGCGGTCTTCGGGTTATTTCCAGGGCCCCAGGGCCGGTCTCTATAAATTTGTTCTGGAATATCTTCGACAATGGTGTCACCACATATCAAATAGTAGCCTTTCTCAACGAAAGGAGCATAAAGTTGCAATTCCTTGTAGACATGCTCATGGGTGTGATTCGAATCTAATAGGACCATTGTCTTTCTGGAGCCACCCGTAATGGCCTTCACTTTATCAACAGTAGTCTGCTCAACAGACGAACCATTGATGAGATGAATGCGTTCGGAAAGTGTGCCATGAGAATTCAATCTCTCCTTTAAATCGTCAGGTATGAAGATGTCCACGCCAATGACTTCACCACCTCCCAAGACTTCTAGCAGGGTAGAGTAAAAAAGTAGTGAGCCTCCCCAAGCTACACCTATCTCGATGATGTATTCAGGGCGGGTCCTGAATATTATTTCCTGTAGTGCGAACATGTCTTGGGGGAGATTTAGCACGGGCTCGCCAAGCCAGGTTCCTTGGTGAATCCAGCGGTGCTGATCTGCTCTGAAAAGCAGTTCACGGCTGTCTTCGGTCAGTTTGGTGTCGGCTGCCATTTCCTTGGCGCTTTGTTTTTGAAGTTCACGAAATTCTTCTCGGCTTAAAATTTTGTCATTGGCCATGGCTATTCTGTATTCCTTCTAGGAGTTCTATGGTTTCCTTAATGCATGCGCCTACGCTACCTGATAACTCTAGGCCGCAATTCCTTATTTTCTTGTCTTCTACTTCGTAGGACAGTTGATTCATTATCTCAGTTTCTACAAATTCAACGTTGAGATCCGGAACATGAATTTTTATCATTTCAACTATATCATTAACGGTTAAATTATCTGTTAGTACATTGTAGATCTCGCCATTGAATAAATTCTTCTCAACGATAAAATTAATTGCCTGGAATGCGTCATTAAGGGCCAAATAGGGCCGTTTCTGATGTAGTGCTGTTTTCCACACAGTAATTGGTTTGCGCATAACTGCCTGCCAGCAAAATTTATTCACGGCAGTGTGAAAGCGCATACCCTGCGAGCTGCCGCATATAGTACCGAATCGACAGATGACATATTTCAGATCGCTATTTTCGGCGAGCTTTCCTAAATATTTTTCCTCGCGTAATTTGGTTTCGGCATAGGGGCTTTGCGGTTGCAGTTCTGATTCGGAACAGTCTTCGGCCACAGTCTCTTCTTGTGTGCCATAGACGCTCGTAGAAGAGAGGTGGAGCAGGGGCACGCTTTCTTGTATGCAGGCAGAGGCAACTTGCTTGGTGGCGCGAAAATTATTGCTCTCGACTTCTTCCTGGATGGAAAAGCTGCCGGCGGCATTGGTAATGGCGGCTAGGTGCAGCACAAAATCCGCTCCCTCAATATACGGTTCCAAGTTTTCCTCGGTGACATCTAGTTCTTGGAACTGATAGTTAGCTGTGCTAGGAAGATTGAAAAGTGAGCTATAACGCTGAGTCATTAGATTGTCGAGCAGCACGATATCGCAATCTGGATAAGCGAGGGGGAGTTGTCGAAGAACGTAAGAGCCAATATGGCCCAGAGCCCCGGTAATTACAAATTTCATAGGTTTAGGTATTTATCCCGGCAGTTAGCGTAGAAGTTTTTCGTTTTGATAAGGCCGCTTTCCAAACTGTCTTCGATCGTCCAGTCAATTAATGAATTAATTTTTTTGTTGGAAATTATTGCATCGCCAACATCGATCTTCTTTCTTTCTTCAGGCCAAGGAATGTTGGATACCTTGCCGCTGCCAATGTGTTCGACAGTCTGTTGCGCAATTTCCAGTACGCTATAGTGTTGGTCGCCCGCGAGTAGCAGTACCTCACCCTTTGATTTTTGTTCCTGCGCAACTAGTACTAGCGCATTAACAACGTCATCGACGAATAGTACATTTCTCATTTGGGCACCATCGCCATAAACCGTAATGGCCTTATCTTGCAGGGCTAGACCGATGAAGTAGTTGTTGAAAGTGAACTCTGGGCTATGAATACTTGCGCGCGGCCCAAACACGTTAGAAATTCGTAACACTGTGGCATCTATCTGATGGGCTTTTGTGTATATGAGCGCGTATTTCTCCGCTACACACTTATTCGCAGAGTAAATGTCAGTGGGAAATTCAGGATGGTTTTCATCTGCGGGTTGATATTGTAGAGGCCCCAGCTGAGTTGTTGTTCCTAAATGAAGGAACCGCGCCTCTGGGTTGAACCGGCGAATTGCCTCTAGAAGATTGATCATTCCTTTGCTATTTACATCTTGGTCGAACCAGGGCTCCTTCATTGAGTGTGCGTGCGAAGTGGATGCAGCACAGTTAATGATAAGTTCCTGGTTTCTAACCTCTTCGCAGAGTTTCTCGAAGTTTAAAATGTCATTTACTCGAAGTGTTATCTCATCTTTAACACTGTCGATGTTAAAGAGGCGGCCGCCGGCATGGCTGTCAAGGCAATCATATACGGTAACCTGCGCGCCTAGTCCCAGATATCTATGTACTAGATTACTGCCGATAAATCCGAGCCCGCCTGTAATAAGTACCTTTCGGCCTTTCATTGATTGGTACTGATTGCAATTTTTTGGCATCTGTTTCGCCTGTCGTCAAGTCTAGTGAATCAATCCAGATAATGATCTAGTGTTTTTTGAATTCCGCTGTGTAGGTCGGTTTTTGCCGACCAGCCAGTGGCGCGCGTAAATTTTGCAGTATTCGCAATATAATCTCTAGCTTCTATAGGGGGGAGGTCGCTTGGGGCGTCAATGTTTTCGATTCGTACATCGTGCTGCAATTTCGCCCCTGCGCAGTTAGCGATCTCGGTAAATGCTTCCATGAACGTATGACCTTGCCCGCTTCCTATATTAAAGTGTTGCCCATTAGTTGCGTCAATTCTCTGAGCCGCAACCAGAAACGCGCCAATGATGTCAGAGATATAAGTGTAGTCGCGTATCTGCAGTCCCTCGCCAAAAATCGATAAGGTTTTATTCTGTATAGCTCTGTGAATCATCATATTTAATACGCCGCGGTCGGCACTGCTAGAATTCACGCCGGGTCCGTATACGTTTGCCAGCCGTAGCGAGCAAGACCGGATATGTCCATTGCTGGCATAATATGACAGGTATTTCTCACAGCATAGCTTGTGAATATCGTAGATGGTGATGGGGTTTTCAACAGCGTTCTCTGCGACAGGCAAATCTTCGGTCAAGCCTACAATGGTGGCTGTACTTGCGAAGATCACTGTTGGCTGAGCTTTTGTTTCTTTAATTGCCTCCAGAAGGTTGAGTAGAGGAAGCACGTTGTGGTGGAAATCTTGCTTTGGGTCCTTGTTCGAATTTGCCGAGCTGGTTTGTGCCGACAGATAGAAGATAGTTTCAGTGTCGCGAACAAGGTCGTTCCAGACAGTTGCATCTGCATAATCGATCTCAGTATCGGTTACCTTTGCCGGCCCATCAAGTGGGAGCAGCTTACGTTTATCTCTACTCGTGCGCGTGAGCGAGCAATCGATTGAAACTAACGAACTGGCCAAGGCATGACCGATGAAGCCGCTGGCGCCAGTGATTAGAATATTCGTGTTCTCGAATACTTGTCTGTCCATTATAAAGTTTTTCCTCTCGCCGAAAGATAACGCAGCGGCGCGTTGAAGAGGATGATCAAGAGCAATATTAGTTTAGTAGAGAAAGGCTGCGGAGAACGAAACGCGCAGGCTATAAGCTTTATAGGTACTTTTATGAAGGGGAAATGCCTGTCCATAAAGCTTAGTTGTTGGTAGAGCGTGCGTTGATAGCGCTTTATCCTATCTGCATAACTTTCGTTGCTGTAATAATATCTTCTGTATCTCGTGCCTGCGTTAATATTGGCAAAAGTGCCCAGCAGGGACATTTCGAACAGCATGATCAGGTCTGTAGCGACTATCGGTTCTAATGCCTTTATGCTCTTCATGGTGGCCGTTCTAGTTACTCCATAGAACGCTTCGTATTTTCCCCAGAATGTGAGTGCACAGCGTGCTGCGACATCGCAGCCTCTAGTATCGAAATGGGGTAGGTTTTTTTTGGGCAAATGATTGCCTTGCTCATCGATCCAGATAGTCTTGGCGAATGCGAGCACCACGTCTTTGTCATTTTCGAGAATTTCTATGCAGTCATTGAGCAAGTTTGCCGGCAAAATTTCGTGCCCTCTAGCAAACATAAAATAGTCAGTGTCAGCTAGGTCGAGCACTTTTTGGTAATTGCCGATTTCTCCAAGGTTTGTCGCATTCTGGCTATACCTAATCCGTGGGTCCATTGCCGCGTATTGCAGGCAGATGTCTGCGGTCTTATCATTAGATTGATCTTCTGAAAGATACACGACAAACTCCGTATAGCTCTGAGCGAGGATGGAATCCAGCGTGGCTGCTAAGAATTGTTCATTCTGATAGACAGGCAGTCCGATTCCGATACTTGGGTTCGACATCGGGATTAAGCTCCGTTCTCTTTCGCAAATAGTGACTGCCAGATATAGCTAAATGGCACGGCCCATGAGTCTGCCTTAACAGTCCAGTGGGCACTTGGCTTGTAGGCTAGCAGAAATTTCTTGCTAGCCTCGTTCACCTCGGATTGATTGTCAATATCGAGTATGTCTGTCAGAACGCCTTGTTTGAGAGCGAGCTCAATGACTTCATTTCCTTGAGAATGTCCGTCCAAAGATTGATCGTAGTACTTCCCGACGGGATTTTTTGCATAGAAAGCAGTGCAATGCTTGTCTATAAATGCCAAGTACTCATGGACTACTTCTTTGTCCATTTCCGCGAATGAATCAATGTTAATTGCTAGATCGAAAGTTCCCAGTTTCGAGGCATCGAATTCAGCAACACTGATAAATGTTATTTTCTTGAATGATGGTGCACCCAATACCTCTGAAAGGTAGCGACGTGAAAGCTGCAGGGCATTCGGCAGGTCAATGATGCAATACTGTTCGATATCAAAATTAGAGAGTAATGTGTGACAAGTGCGGCCGTAGCCTGCGCCAATCTCTATAATGCTGGAATTTTCAAGCGTGATTTCTCGTTGGATGAAGTCTACTTCCTTCGCTGCCTGCAAGTAATCAAGGCAGGCAGACATGCCTTTATATTGAATGCACAGTGGATTGCCTAGATCACGGTTCTTGGTGTTCCCAAGCAAGCGTATCTCGGCGCTTGAGAGTGTCGATGCTAGAAGAAAATTTACCGTTTTTAAGTAGCGAACACCATTCACCTCTGGGTTGAACAGCGCGAGTTTGTGATTGATCGAAGAAGATTTGAAGTTTTCGAAATTCGCCTCGATGTTCTCTGGAGACAGCTGCTTCTCATTGATCTCTTTCCAGAACTTATTTTGGTCGATGCTCATTGGGGCTCTCTTACGCTACTTGTGCTTGTAGAAATCTATTATCGCTGAACATACTGTGTCGATATTGTCGCCCAATTCGGGATACATGGGTAAAGATAAAATTTCTTTACAGTATGCATCGGTAATTTTCAAATCGTCTTGGTTCGATTGATAAACCTCTTGTCGATGGAGAGGTGTTGGATAGTGAATGCCTGCTTGTATACCTTGTTCTCTAAGGTGTCGCATAAGCCTGTCGCGATCGTTGATTCTGATGACGAATAGGTGGTACACATGGCCACAGCTATCTTGCACACTAGGTAGTATCAGGTCTAGGCCAGCTAACTTTCTATTATATATGTCGGCCAAATCGGAGCGGCGCTTATTCAGATGCGTCAGCTTTTTCAGCTTCACGCGTAGAATAGCCGCTTGTATTTCGTCTAAGCGGCTATTCCATCCATGTATACTGCTATTAAATTTTTCTTTCCAGCCATACTCACGTAGCAATTTGACTTTATCTGCTAGGGCACGGTTACTGCTAACCACCGCACCTCCGTCGCCGATGGCTCCAAGGTTCTTGGTTGGGTAAAAGCTGAAGCAGCCTAGGTCTCCGAAAGAGCCAACTTGCTTTCCGTTATAAGTCGCTCCGTGCGCTTGTGCGCAGTCTTCAATGACATAAAGGCCATGCTTTGTGGCGATATTCATGATGGCGTCAATTTCTGCTGGGTGGCCATATAGATGAACTGGAATGATTGCTTTTGTTTTGCTGCTTATTTTTTCCTGGAGTTGATTAATGTCCAATGTATAGCTCTCAGGGTCTACGTCGACGAGGACCGCTTCTGCGCCAGATTGGTGAATGGCGGCAGCAGTTGCGGATGCCGTTAGCGAAACAGTTATCACCTCGTCACCTTCTCCGACATCGCAGGCTTTGAGTGCTAATAAGAGTGCATCTGTACCGTTTGCTACCCCTGAACAGTATTCAGTTTGGGTGAACTCAGCGAACTCCTGCTCAAAAGCTTCGGTCTCGGGTCCAAGAATATAGATTCCACTCTGCAATACTTGAGAAATCGCAGAGTCGATAGCTTCTTTGTGTTCTACGTACTGTGCTTGCGGGTTGCTGCAAAGAATCATTAGATTACTTTAACCTCAGGTACATAGACGACCCACTTGCCGCCCCTGTTGTTGTAGGCAGTCTCTTTATTCATGATTTCTTGCATGTGATTCCATGCAAACAAGAGCATATGACTAGGCTGGTTTTTCTCGATCTCGTCGGAAGCCTTGATCGGAATATGCATGCCCGGACTAAATTTGTTTTGTTTTAATGGAGTTGTATCACTTATGAAAGCGATCAGATCCGGCCCGATATTGCAGTAGTTGAGCACCGTCGTGCTTTTCGATGTGGCCCCGTAGGCAATCACGGGAGATCCTTGCGCGGCCTTTATTTCATTGAGCAGCTTTACCAATTGATCCCGGGAACCTTCGATGTTGCGCCGAAGGGTCTCATAAGTTTCTGGCAGGGTAATGCCTAACCGTTCTTCATTGGCCAAGACAGTTTGAACGTCTTCTGTTACTTTGCGGCTGCCTTTTTTTGCTATGAAGTAGCGCATTGATCCGCCGTGCACATTTAGGTGCTCCACATCGAATAGCTCCAGGCCATGTTGCTTAATCATGTTGCTGACCGAGGTGGCGGAAAAATAGAAGACATGCTCGTCGTAAATCTGGTCGTATGAAACCTTTTCTATAATATCGCCAAGATACGGGTCCTCAAAGATGAATGCACCGCGTGGTTTCAGCAGCTTGGCAATGCCAGCTAACACCGAGTGAATGTAGGGGATGTGACAAATTACATTCGCAGAACTGATGGTGTCCGCGCGACCATGTTTCTCGATAATGTCAGCTGCCAATTTCTCATCGAAAAAACTTGAAATGGTATTAATGCCTTTCTCGCGCGCTACATTTGCTACATTCTCCGATGGCTCCACGCCTAGGTGACGAATTCCAGCAGAGGCAAGGTTCTGTAACATGATTCCATCGTTGCTGCCTATCTCGACAGCGAAGGGATCATCGCCGGTGAGATACTCACTCATCAGACTGTCAGCAAAATTCTTGAAATGTGCTGTCTGGCCCTTGGAGAGAGAGGAGAAAAATGCGTAATCTTCATGAAACATTCGCTCCCTCTGGGGTTGTTCTAATAGTTGTACCATGGAGCAGCTGCTACAGAAGCCTACCTTCATTTCAAAATAGTATTCTTGATCAAAGTCTTCAGGGGGCAAGAAGCCATTCGCGATTGGCATCTCACCAAACGAGATGAATTCTTCATACAAGGTATCGCAAATTCTACATGTGGCCATTTATTGCCTCTCTCTAACTCTCATTGCTGTGCTGGCTTTAATCTGTATCTACTTATTAGGAAAATATTAACAAATTCGGGGACATAGAAGAAATTGTAGCAAAACAATACACCATCAGCAGTGGATTTGCCAGGGTATAGGGTATTGGCATGAGACGCAGTAGCCATTGCAGGCAGAAAGGTAGTGTATGGACGAGGTAGGGTGAAACTAGAGCCAGTAGGGTCCCAATCTATCAAATGTAGGAATTCCCTGACGCGCCGCTGATTATCTCGAGTGGCTACACTATCGACAAAGCCGTAGCTATGGATAAGCCCAGTAAATTAGGTGCCTCGCATACACACACGGGCGCAGGTGTGGCAGCGAGGCACTCAACTCATTTACCTATCTGATTTCTATAGCGGTATGAAGGCTAGTGCATAGTTTCCATTAAGCGGTATGACTAGTTGATTTTGAACTGAGTCATAACACATGGACGCGGCACTCGGAATACCGGATGCGATGATCTCTGCGTCTTGTCCTGGGCGAATGCGAGAGACACTGCCGAAACGCACACTGCTGACGTACTTAGTACCGTCCTCGGTTACTACAATGCCATCGTTTCCACCTTCGGCTGCATGTTCGGTGAGGATCACTTCGCCATCCGTGTTGTAAGTTATCACCGCGGAGTCGCCTACGTTCACGACTACAATATTCCCGTTTCTATCTATAGCCACGCCGTTCGGTAGCGCTAGGGGAGCTCCATCGGCGAATGTCGAGACCTCGCCATTCGGCGTCACCTTGTAAATTCTTTCCGGAGATCGTGTGTTAGATGCATAGATAGTTCCGTCATCGGCTACCGCTATGCCGTTCAAGATTGTTGATCCTGGAATTTCGACTGCATTTAACGGTTGCCCGCTAGCCAGGTCGAATGAGCGAACATAACCTACATCAACAGTATACAGGACGCCATTGCTCACAGCGCTGCCTAGGGGGTGATGCAGCTCAAGTCCATCACGTGTTGCGCCAATCCATTTAGGTGTATGCACACTTCCATCCGGATTTATCAATGATACGTAGCCATCGTTCTCAGTGCCATCGCCGCGCGTTGCATTGTTCATAGCTAATACAAGGTTTTTGTTTGGGTCGAAGGTGCAGCTCTCAGAAAAGTGAAAGCTACCGTAGACTTTTACATTGCTCGACATAGGGACGCG
>JAESTF010000357.1 GCA_016763795.1 Flavobacteriales bacterium | reverse complement strand
TATTAGATGTATTATTAAATGTTGTAATTCCCCCTATACATTCCTCCGAAGCAGTAAAACTTACTACTGGTATTGGATCAACAACAATATCGATTACTGTGTCATGCGAACATGCTCCTCCAACCCCAGAAACTGTTAATTCTACAGAAAATGTTCCCGCACTCGCAAAAGTGAAATTTGGATTTTGTGTTGAATTATCAGATGTTCCATTATTATCAAAATCCCAATCCCAATTTACAACAGTTCCATTTGGAACTGATGCATCTACAAAACTAGTAGGTGTTCCTAAACAAACTGCTCCTGCTGAAAAGTCAGCAATTGTAGAAGATGTAACAATTATATTCATAGTTGTATCATGTGTACAACCATTATTATAAACTGTTAATGTTGCAGTATAATTACCAATTGTAGGGTATGCAAAATTTGGACTAAAGCCAACATCATCTATTGTTCCATTAGAATCAAAATCCCATTTCACGCTATCTATTGCTGATGCCCCTATAACATATGATGTATTATTAAATGTAACAGGCGTTCCCACACAAACGGATGTAGGGTTAGGGGTAAACTCTGCAACAGGGTAATCTGGCGAACCTCCAATAGTTGCTGTTAATGTTAATGCACAAGCAGGTCCAGTAACAGGAATAACGTCAACACTATAATTACCAGGTATATTTGTTGTTATTGATTGTGTTACTTGCCCACCAGGTGACCATAAGTAACTTGCTGCACCAGCAGGTGCTGTTAATGTTACTGGTTGTCCTCCACAAATTACTGTTTGAGTTGGAATTATTTCTAAAGGCTCGCACGATGCATCAATATAACCATAACCATAATGTCCACTCTGGCTACAATCTCCTGTGATAAATTCTATCGTAACGTTTTGACCTATATAAGCTTGCAAAGGAGCAAAAGTAGTACGCCATGGCAAATAAAATCCACCCCCAAAAGCGACAAAATCAGGATCTCCCCCTGAATTTACTGGTCCTGCAATAACCGAATAATCACCACAAGTAATAGAGCCTCCAGCTTGGTCATACATATTTACCTTAAAAAATGGTTTTTCTCCAACACTATGACCCGAAGGGTCTTCTAACACTAACGCATAACTATAAGTAAATGCTGCTGAATTAGCATCCACCAAAAAAGTTTGTGATGCGCCTGCAGCACCACTACCACTACCTGTACCATTTCCAAGTCTCATTGAAAAAGTTCCTCCATCAGGATTTACAACTGGTAACGCAGGAATTACAGGGTCAAAACCCGCAGTCATAATTGTGTGTGAAGCATTTAATCCTACTGGTGTTACTCCTACATAAGCATAAGCTGTGTTATTGACACTCCCATCTGTTAAATCCCAACCTGTAGCATCTCCAGTCTCAAAATCAGGATTATTACAAGGCTGTCCCGGTCCTTTATTATCATAACCTGTTACAGGTTTAGGCCCTCTATTTCCTAAATCAAAAACATCAAAATGACGCATATTTACATTATCATTGTAATTTTTAGGAGCATTTGGATTGGCAATTTTAAACTGATTAAAATCACTTGCTAAAATTTCAACAATTTTAGCAGCTTCTGTTTTTATAATAGACTCTAATAAAATAGTTTCATTAATAAATTTAGACTTGATCAGTGTTTTATATTGGTTATCATATCTATCTATAAAGAAATGTACAAACTCGTGATTATCAATATCCTTAACTAACTTAGTTTTTCGAATTTGGTTAACAAAGAATTCTTTCACCTCTACATTTAAACGCTGATTGGTTAAATATTCTTGAACATGAATCTCTTTATCGATTTTTGTTTGTCCGAAAGAACTTAGGCTCAAAAGCATAAAAGAGAAGCATAGTAATATAATTTGAATTTTGAAAAATTTATTCATAATATTTAAAATTTTAACATTTTTTTAGAATCCTTCACATTAAAAAGACGAGTCATTTTGTTTTTGGTTGCCTAGCAAGCTCTATTCTAACACTTAATTTAAATTTTGAAATAAATTAATAAAAAATATTACTTTTTTAATTAATAGACATATTCTGTAGCTAAAGATACATGCTGAACAAATAAAAACCGAATCACTTTTCTTACTTTTTTAGTATTCTAAAAGAACATAAAAACAATACAACCTACTATTTAAATAGAGTGTAAAGAGTTTTTTTAATTATCTTTCTAAGCGTCTAACAAAGAAAAGAAAATGAAAAAAGCCCCGCAAAAGCGAGGCTATTTTATAAGAAAAAGGTAATGTCTATGCCCTATAAAAAGCAATAGACAATATGAAGACGTGTAGTTTCTAAAATGGTTGCCTTTACACCTTAATTATTTTTAAAATATCTTTTCGGAAATGTAATTTTATCAAAAGTAGGGAACTGTATGTAAATAAATAAGTCATTATTCAAAGAACCATACATCCTATCTATGTCATAATCATATTCGATACCTGTACCTGGATCTTTTAAGCCTCTAAAATTGGGCATGTGATAAATAACTATTTTATCTTTAGCTCCATCTATACCATTTACCTCTATACTCCTAAATGGAGGGGATGATAAAATAGAATCAATTTGGTATTTAGATAATTGCTCATCTACCTGTTCATAATATATCTTTTGGTAGCGAGAAACATATTCATGTAAAACATTACTATCTACCGGTATTATTTTTTCGGAATCAATCTCAGACAATGAAAATTTATTACCATTCTTATTAATAACGAATGACTCTTCTGGAGTTTCAAAATAATTTATTGTTATGCTCTTTATTTCTTCCGGTTGGTACTTAAATACTATTGCATCTCTCCATTGGTCAGCATCGGTAAAAAACCGACTGGTTAAATATCCATAATTACCAGGTATATACATTATAAAGGGTACTGATGATTTTACACCTTCGGTTTCTAATATCATATAAGTTCCTTGATGATCTAATGTAGAACCACCAACATAATAAATTTTACTTGGCTTATCCCCTCCTTGATAAATTTCAACTTTAGTTGCTATTGTCGCAATTTGCTTAATAACGTTGTTATGAGCAGTTTTTGGTACAGGAGAGCGAACTGCAGTCCTCTTAAATGTTTTCATTAATAATCTTATGTTATCTGGTCGTGCAGAATGCTTACCATCAATCAACCAACCATCTCCTGGCTTGGTAAGTGTAACCGACTTCCCTTTAGAATCTACAATGAAAATTTTATCTATTGTTTCTATATTTGTTATCGCAAAGTCTGATTTCTCGCCTTTATTAGAACCCAGAGTGCCAGCAGATTTATTTATAAAAAAATAAATGGCTACTGCCGCTAAAACAACTAAGATTAATATAATTATTTTATTACTTTTCATAGTCTCACTATTAATTATACTCCTTATTTTTTTAACTAAGAAGGTTTTTTATTTTGTATATTTTTTCTTTCTATCGAAATAATGTGCTAAACCAAATAACAGTATTAATCCTATTGGTAAGATAGTATTAATCAACTGCCAATCAAATTTATCATTTTTCAATATGGTCTTATCTAATAATCGAATTTTTAATTTTTTAGATCTTACGCTCATTAAACCACTATCATCACACAAATAGCCTAATACATTTAACATAAAATCTTTATTTCCAAATTCTTGTCTCGTAAAACGATCAAACCCTAATGCTAAATATTCACCTGTTCTCTTATTTACATGGTTTTTAGCAATATCACCATCTGCTATTACAATCATTTTATTTCCAATACTTTGCTCCTTAAAATTAATCTCATTAGCATCTTTTAATTGGGGAGTAATCCTGTTTTTAAATACCGATTCAAATTTACCTTCCAATAAAACGGCTACTATTTGATGACCTGCATTGAACTGTGTTTGATCGGGTTCAAAACGCACCATATCTAAGCCTATTCTTGTTGGAGCGCTGCTTACTTTAGAATATTGAGAAGTTTTTAAAAGCCCAGTTTTACGAATTCCTTTTTTAGCAATAGTATCTATTGTACTTACAAACTCTCCTTTTAACGCATTTAAGTTATTTACAATAGGGTGGTTGTTTGCCGGGGTTAACAACGGGAAGAAAAACCATGGAAACATTTCAGTTTTTGGCTGATTACCAACTACTCCTGTAACAATTGGAATTGGAGCAGATTGAATATCCTGAACAATATTGGTATTAATCCGAACTCCATAGGTAAAAAGTTGATCATCTAAGTTCAACTCTAATGGAATTGCCATTGTAATATTTGCTGACTGCAAGCTATCCATACTCGCAAAGACAGGGTCGACCAACCACACCACTCTACCTCCATACATTATGTATTGATCAATAATAAATTTATCTTTTTCGGAAAATCGATTATTTGGTTTTGCAATAATAATTGCTTTATATTTAATTTTTACGGTGAAAGCTTTTGTACTATCACTCATTACTCGTTCAGTCAAACTGCTTAAATTCCCGTTTAACTCAATTCTATCTACTGCATAAAACTCTGCTAATGATTCCGCTAACGAGGCTGTTTCTAATTTAGTTAACTCTCCATGACCATCAATAAAAGCAACTTTAGGAATGTCTGTTGTGGTCAAATTATTTATCGCATTTGCTATTTCATATTCTAATGATTCTATGGACCCATTAAGCATTGCTTCTGGTCTTGCCCCTATCTGACTTTTTAATAACTGCACAGGTAATTCTTTTCCCTTATACATGAAAATTGCTCCAGGCCAAATAATTTTATTGCTATAACCATCATTAGATTTCTCTGATAAATCGGTTGGTCTTAGGCCTTGTTTATAAAGTTGCTTGTATATTTCGTCTCTAATTTTTTGATCTGAATCTTCTGATGGGTTAATAAATTCATACTCTAAGTTTCCATTAGAATAAGCCCTAAACTCATCTAACATTTCTTTAGTTTCATCACGCAAACGCTTGTAACTTGCTGGAAAATCACCTTCTAAATAAACTTTAACATAAATAATATCATCTATATTATCGGCAAGATCTTTACTTGTTTCCGAAAGCGTATATCTTTTTTCTGAAGTTAAATCGAATCGTTCAAAAGCAAATGAACCTACATAGTTTACCAATAGCACTATCACTATTCCTATCACTAAAAAAGTGAGATCTTTCTTTCTATTTACAGCATTTCTCTCTACCATTTCCTACTGCTTAATGCTGTTTTAGTGAAAATTAGAAATAAAAATATAGTACTTAAAAAGTAAATTACATCTCTAGTATCAATTACTCCTCTACTCATAGAAACATAATGTTCATTAATTCCCATTTTCATAATAATGTCATCTACCGTTCCAAAATATTCTAATGAACTTATAGACTCAAATCCAACATAACAAAAGAAACAAAGGAAAACAGCAACAATAAAAGAAATAATTTGGTTACTAGTAATTGAGCTTGCAAAAACTCCAATTGCAACAAAAATACCTCCTAAAAAAAGTAATCCGAAATAAGAACCAATTGTTCCTCCAACATCAATATTACCAACAGGATTTCCTAATTGGTACACTGAATAAAAATACACCAAGGTTGGCAATAATGAAAATAGTACTAATGTAAAGCCTGCAATATATTTTGCGAATACTATTTGAAAATCTGTAAGTGGTTTAGTCAGTAATAATTCTATTGTACCAGTTCTGCTTTCTTCTGCAAACAAACGCATTGTTATAGCAGGAATTAAGAACATAAAAACCCATGGTGCTACATAAAATAATGCATCAATATTGGCGTAACCATTATCTAACACATTAGTTCCTCCAGGAAAAATCCACATCATCAAACCAATAGTTGTTAAAAAGACAACAATAACAATGTACCCGATTAGAGAACCTAAAAAACTACGTATTTCCTTATTTATTAATGTTAACATTATCCGT
>JAESTF010000356.1 GCA_016763795.1 Flavobacteriales bacterium | reverse complement strand
TATAAGAATTACTGTAAATATTTAAGGTGTAGAAGTATAGCCGTAGATTGTACATATAATCTACGGCTATTTTGTTTTAAAATAAAGGTTTCTTCTTTTGTCATTCAGAGCAAAATTTTATCCAAATTTTAATTTGGTGAAAAAATGAGGAGTGGAATCTTTTACAAGTATTAATGAGAATAGATTCTTCATGTTGATTTGTATAGAAAATAAATTTTCTACAAATCTGCATTCAGAATGACATTCCGTTTACTTTTGTATGGTATGAATTTCGATTACAACAATATAGATTTACCTGTAAAGGATGTAATTCCTAAAATTAAAGAGGCGCTAAATACTGCTTCAACTTTAATTTTAAAAGCACCTCCAGGAGCTGGTAAAAGTACATTGGTTCCTTTAGCTTTAATGGAAGAAGATTGGTTAAAGGGTAAGAAGATTTTGATGCTAGAACCAAGAAGGTTAGCTGCAAAAACAATTGCTAACCGAATGGCAGATTTGTTGGGAGAAAAAGTGGGGGAATCTGTAGGCTATCGGATTCGGTTCGAAAATAGAGTTTCTAATCAAACAAAAATAGAAGTTTTAACCGAAGGTATTTTAACCCGAATGATTCATCAGGATAATGGGTTAGAAGGAGTAGGCTTGGTTATTTTTGATGAATTTCATGAGAGAAGTATTCATGCAGATGTAGCAATGGCATTGTGTAGAGAAACACAGAGTATTTTGCGACCTGATTTAAGAATACTGGTAATGTCGGCAACGTTAGAACTGCCAGAGCTATCAAAAATGTTAAAATCTCCAATAGTTGAAAGTTTAGGAAGGCAGTACGCTGTAGAAATAAATTATGCGGGTGATAGTGATATGAGACTATTACCAGAATTGGCAAGTAGAGTTATCTCAAAAGCAATAGAAAAACATGATGGAGATGTATTAGTGTTTTTACCGGGACAGGGAGAAATTAAAAAGTGCGAAGAGATTTTAAAACGTTCTTTAAAAGGAGTTATGATTCATCCGCTTTATGGACAGTTGCCATCGAACAAACAGTTCGCAGCTATTATGCCCAATAAAGAAGGGAAACGGAAAGTGGTATTGGCAACCAATATTGCAGAAACGAGTTTAACGATTGAAGGAGTGAAAATTGTTATTGATTCTGGTTTTGAGCGAACTGCTCGTTTTAATCCAAATACGGGTTTATCACGTTTAGAAACCATACAAATTTCAAAAGATTCAGCAGATCAACGTGCTGGTAGAGCAGGAAGACTGAGTGCAGGAGTTTGTTACAGAATGTGGACCACTACAACACAATCTCGTTTAGATGAACATGGAAAACCAGAAATTGAACAAGCAGATTTAACTTCTTTGGTGTTGGATATGGCGCAATGGGGAATTGCAGACGCAGAAGAGTTAAGTTGGGTAACTCCACCTCCGAAGGGGAATATTGTAAAAGCAGCTCAATTACTACATGAATTAGATGCGTTGGAAAATGATAAAATAACAGAACACGGAAAACAATTACATCGTTTGCCAACACATCCGAGAATTGCCCACATGCTAATTAAAGCGAAAGAGCTAGATCAATTGGCTTTAGCAACGGATATTGCTCCTTTGTTGGAAGAAAGAGATCCATTACCACCTGAAACGGGTATTGATATTAATTTAAGGGTTGAAGCATTAAGAAGATATAGAAGAGAAAAAGCAGGGACTAAACGTTTGGCTCGAATAGAAAAAAATGCTGCTCAGTACCGGAGTATGTTTAAATTAGAAATTGATAATTCAATTTTTGATGATTTTGAAACGGGAATTTTATTGGCTTATGCTTATCCAGAACGAATTGCTTGTGCCCGACCAGGGAACAATGCCCAATTTCAAATGGCAAACGGGCAAATTGCTGCTGCTGGACACAGAGATGATTTAGCAAGCGAACCTTGGTTGGCAGTTGCTCATGTAAACGATAGGCAAGGGATGGGAAAGATATTTATGGCTTCGCCACTAAACCCAAAAGATTTAAAACCATTACTTAGAACCAAAGAGGTAATTACTTGGAATACTAAAAAAGGAGGGTTAATAACCACCGAAAACATGGGGATTGGAAATATTGTTTTACAAAGTAAACCATTACAAGATCCTGATGAGACCTTAATTTTAAAAGCAATTACTGATGCTGTGAAAAAGGAGGGAGCTTCTTTATTGAACTGGAGTGATGATATAGCACAATGGCAAAATAGAGTATTGTCTATGCGAAAATGGTATCCAGAAGATGGCTTTCCTGATGTGAGTATAAAAAGCTTGTTGTTAACTAATAAAAACTGGCTTTCACCATATTTATCGAATGTAAACAAGCCTGAAGATTTAAAAAGAATCAATTTAAAAGAAGTGTTACAGTACAGTTTAAAACCTGAATTGCAAAAGAAGTTGAAGGCGTGCACTCCAACAACTATTGAAGTGAAAAGTGGATCTAAAATTAAATTGCAGTATCAAGCAAATGGTTCAGAACCTGTTTTAGCAGTTCGGTTACAAGAGTGTTTTGGGACGTCAGAAACACCAACGGTTAATAATGGACAGACAAAAATATTGATGCATTTACTTTCTCCAGGTTTTAAAATTGTACAAATCACATCAGATCTAAAAAGCTTTTGGGATAACGCTTATTTTGATGTTCGTAAAGATTTAAGAATGCAATACAAAAGACACTTGTGGCCAGAAAAACCTTGGGAAGAAGAAGCTATAAAAGGAAGTAGGAAAAGAAGGAAATAGTTGTTGGTAAATAGTTTATAATTGTTGGTGTATGGGTTTTAGAAAAATAAATTACACTAAACACTAAACTATTTATCCCCGCCAGTTTTCCCTTTGGTAGTTTTAACTTTTACGTGACGTTTTTTATTGTATTTGTCTCTTGCTTTTTGAGCTTTTCTTTTTTTCTTTGCTAAATCTTTAACTCTTTTTTTGCCAGCCTTTTTTGGATCAGCATCGTGTTTAGAGAGTTTGTCGTAATCTTTTGCAATTTGTACACTTATCGGTTTTTTTGGACTCATTCCAGCATCATAAATCCCTCTTTTTTTTGTTTTATGAGCTCTTCCACTAAACATAGAGCTCTGGTCTATTTTTCTAGTACAAGAGAATAGAATTAATACAATAGAAAATATTCCAATTATTTTTGTGATGATATTCATACCTTTTTTCTTTTAATGATTGAACTAAACAACGATTAATTTTCTTTATACTCTTCTAATAACGCATAAATATCAGTAATTAGTCTGTCAACATCTTTTTTTGATGTTCCATCATAAAAACCCCTAAGCCTTTTATCCTTATCAACCAATACAAAATTTTCGGTATGTACAAAGTCATCAACACCACCATTACCTTCAGTTATGGCAGCAAAATAGGTTTTTCGTGCAAGGTTGTATATTTGAGGTTTATCTCCAGTAACAAATTTCCATTTATCAGAAGAAACTCCAATCTCATCAGCATATTCTTTTAAAACAGGAACAGAATCTGATTCTGGCATTACCGTATGAGAAAGAAAAGAGATATCATTATCATCTATAAATTCATTGTAAACTCTATCCATCTGTTTAGTCATCTTAGGGCAAATAGTAGGACATGTAACAAAAAAGAAATCAGTAACGTAAATTTTATCTTTAAAGTCCTTTTCGGTAACTTCATTTCCATCTTGATCTGTTAAATTAAATGAGCCAACTCTATGGAATTTATCAACGTTCCTAACCGATTCATCAACCAATTCTGGATTAATGTCTATCGGGTTATAGATCTTTAAAGTTTTAGGTTTATCTATTATAAAATAAGCAATGGTAATTCCAATAATGGTTATTACAATGGCGGGAATAAATCTTTTCATTATCTGTTCTTTCTAGCTTCTTCTTTTGTGATTACCAATTTTAATAAGTCTGTATCTAGTTTTTTACCAATTATTTTTTTAGACTTATCTAACAAGTAAACTTGAGGGGTACTAAAAATATCATAGGTAGTGCTATAATTTAAACTTTTTAAATCGGTTAAGCCTTTCATAATAAGTTCAGTTGCTTTTTGCTGGTCTTTATATACCTCTCGGGGAACAGCAACATTAATAAAATCTAAATTATTATCTCTAATAAATTTTTTCCATTCTTCACTATGGTCTGAGCTTACTGAATAAACTTTTATATCAACAATATCCTTTATAGAATCTACATAGTGAACAAGCTTCGGTAATTCTGTTTTACAATGCCCACAATCTGGATCCCAAAATATAAGCACCGTATAGTCTGCCTTTACATCTCTATGTAAATTAATCCATTTGTTACCGCTAGTATCTAACAAACTTAAATTAATGGCTTTTTTTCCGAGAATTAATGGCGCAATTTTTCTAGCTCTATCCTGTACTTTCTCTACCTGAGCAGAATCAACCCAAAAAGCTAAATCGTGTGTGTAATAATTTAAACCTATGTGCGAGAAAATCCCATCCATTCCCATTATTTTAGACCGTTCGTAATAACCTAATAAATAATGAACAGTGTATCTAAAGAGATCATCATTAGCCTTTGATTTTTCAATTACAAAATCTACTTCTTTAATAATAGAATCTGGC
>JAESTF010000355.1 GCA_016763795.1 Flavobacteriales bacterium | reverse complement strand
ATAATAAGTGTCGCATTAAAAATGGAAGAACGAATTTCTTTAGAAGCACTATAAACAACCTCAATTGTAGTTCTTTTTTCTTCCGTACTTTTTAATGCATTTTCCTTTAATCGTTTAAATACATTTTCAACATCAATTACCGCATCATCAACTAAAGAGCCAATGGCAATGGCCATTCCTCCTAATGACATGGTGTTAATCGTTAATCCTAAATATTTAAGGGTAATAACTGATGCAATTAATGACAGTGGAATTGCAATTAATGAGATGATCGTTGTTCTGATATTCATTAAAAACAAAAACATGATAATTACAACAAATACAGATCCCTCTATAAGCGCTTTTTTGATGTTACTTATCGAGGCAGTTATAAAATCAGCTTGTCTAAATATGTGAGTGTAAACTTTGATATCACTAGGTAAAGTTTTAGCAATCTCAGCCAAAGCTTCATCAATATTTTCCGTTAATTCGAGTGTATTTGTACCGGGCTGTTTTGTAATGGTTAATAAAACAGCTGGCTTTGCATTAATAGATGCATCACCAATTTTGGGGATTGCCCCTCCAATTTTGACCTCAGCAACATCCTCAATTTTTATAGGGATGTCATTAATTACTTTAATAACAGAATTTCCAATTTCTGTAATGTCGCTGGTTCTACCAACTCCTCTCAGAATGTACTCACTTCCGTATTCATTAATAAAACCACCAGAAGCATTTAAATTACTCTCTTTACTTGCTTTTAACAATTCATCAAGTGTAATGTTATAATGCTTCATTTTTTGAGGAGAAGCAAGAATTTGATATTGTTTATACTCACCACCAATTACAGCAACCTGAGAAACACCCCCTGTAGCCAATAATCTTGGTCTTATATTCCAGTCAGCAATTGTTCTTAATTCCATAGGTGAAGTGCTATCTGATGATAGTCCAACAAACATTATTTCACCCATAATAGATGATTGTGGTGCCATTGTAGGGTTTCCAACTCCAGTAGGGAATCTTTTTTGAATAGGTAAGAGCTTCTCACTCACAATTTGACGTGCTTTATAAATGTCAGTTCCCCATTCAAATTCTACCCAAACAATTGAAATTCCAGCTGCTGAAGATGATCTTACTCTTCTAACATCTGTTCCACCATTAACAGCAGTTTCTATCTGAAAGGTAACTAACCTTTCTACTTCTTCAGGAGCCATTCCGTGTGCTTCGGTGAGTACTACAACCGTTGGTGCTGTTAAGTCTGGAAAAACATCAACTTCCATGTTAGAAGTAGTGTATATACCAGAGATTAAGAGCAATACAGATGCAGCAATAATAATCAAGCGATTAGCTAAAGCGTATTGTATTATTTTATTTAACATAATTGAAATTTTATTTTTTTATTAATTGTATTTGATGTAAGAAATCATTGTCAGTTCGAGTGATTTGACTTAGTCAAATTGTATCGAGAACAAATGATTTCAATCTTAAAAATGTGTTCTCGATACAATTCCATTTATCCTTCGATAAACTCAGGATGACATTGGAATCACTTGAATTGACATTTTTTATAATTCCGTAAAATCAAATGATTTATCGAGTATTATATTATCTTTTTTTATCGTTCATTTAAAATTAATAATTCACAATTCAACATTTCTTAATGTTCATGTCCATGTGCTGGCATTTTGCCAGACATTGTTGCCAATTTAATTTGGTAAGCACCTTTGCTTACAACGCGTTCATTTTCCTTTATTCCAGAAATTACTTGCACATTTTTTCCATCACTTATTCCAAGTTCTAAAACTCTTTTTTGGAAACCTTCACCAGATGATTGTACAAAGGCATAATAATGACCTTGTTCTTCCATTAATGAAGAAAGAGGAATGGTTAGTACATTATTTATCGCTGTGGTTTTAAGAAATATTTCAATATAAGAACCAGGAATAATATCTCCTTTATTATCGATTTCAAAATTTACAGGAATATAGAAGGCATGTTGGTCAGTACTTTTTCCGTAAGAAATAAACTGACCATTTAAGCTATCTGTATTGTAGACTTTATTATCGTAAGCCGTAATAAAATTTGCCGAAGCAATGTTCCCTAATTTAGTATAATGTTTTTGAGGTACTTCAGCTCTTAGCATTAGTCGTTGATTCTGAGAAACACTAGCAATTGCTTGACCTATCTCTACATATTGCCCTTCAGTAACTAATAGGTTTTTGATGAAACCAGTTAATGGAGAAGTTATTTTTTTTCCGTTTCCAGAGTAATTTTTTGAAATGGTGTTAAAATGAGTTTTAGCATTTTTGTAATCCAATTCAATCTCTTGAAATTCTTTTGTTGAGATAACTTGCTCTGGCATTAATTTTTGAGCTCTTTCATAAGCGGCTTTACTTTTTTCATATTCAGCTTTTGTAGTAGCAAATTCAATATTGATGTTGTTTTCAGTAAGTCCGCCACCAACAATACTAAATAATGTTTCACCAGAAGAAACAGCAGAACCTATTTGTTTGTTACTGTTTCCGAAAGTTATAATTCCAGTACTGTTTGCAGTAATAATTACTTCATCACCTTGTGCTGCTAAAATGTGTCCTGTTGTTTTAATAATTTCTGCAAAGGGTTGTTTTACCACTTTATAATTTGCAAATGGAACCTTCCAAGCTTGTTCTTTTAAGTAAATAATTTCTTCGCCAATATTATTTTCTTGTGGGTTATCATTAGCAAGTTTTTCATTAGGATAAACAGTAACATTTTCTATCGTAATCGTATCAGAATAAGTTTTAGTGTTGATATAAAACACCAATTTATACTTACCAGTATTAATTGGTTTGAGTTTTAAACGAAATATTCCAGGAGAGAATGGAGCCTCTGATTTAAACGAAGGTTGATCTTTTTCCCCAATTAACTTTAGGGATACAGAACCTTCTTTAATTGCAGTAAAGTTCTCTCCCAACTTGGTGAAATGGGCAGCAAATTTTGAAGTTTCACCAACTATTAGAGGTTTAAATTCTACAAATAATTCTGATTGGTCAGAATAGATTGTATAAGCCAAAGGATCTATATGAGCGTGTCCGTGGGCATTTTTTTGTTCTTGTTTATCGCTTTTACAACCAACAAATAATGTGGTGATACAAGCGAATAAAATAAATACTTTATTCATTATAAATGTTTTTAAATGATGTTGCTTTGTATTGGTATTTGAAATCAGTGTCAGTTCGAGTGAAATTCTTGGTCACTGAGCACGTTTTGCGAAGGCAAAAATTCCGAAGTGAAAGAATTTTGTATCGAGAACGAATGATTTCGGTGTTAAAAATGGTGTTCTCGATATAATTCCATTTATCCTTCGATAAACTCAGGATGACATTGGAATCACTCGAACTGACATTTTTTAAGAAATTTTCGGTGGACCTCTGGGGGAGGTAACTTCTATTGCTTGAGAATGATAATCAATATTGGAATAAATCTGATAACCTGTAGCTAACCGATCTTCATTTTCTAAGATAATTGAAAACAGAATAGTAATAAACTTATTTACTTGAAGTTTATTGATGTTAGTTCTATTGGTTTTAGCAGAGATGTAATATTGAGTTACACAATCATCATCTTGATGGCTTCCATGTAAAAAACATATTAATAAATCATATAGGCTTTCATCAAAATGGTTACCATGAGCAACGTGTTGGTGTTCTGTCTTTATTTTTTTAGCGGAGTTATGGTGATGATGAGAGTGCTCATTTTTTTCATGAGAATGTTCATGATTTTCTATTTCAACATCATGTTGATGTGGAATAATGTTATGCGAAAAACCTAATGAATAGATTAACAGCAATAGAATTGATATGAGCACTTTTTTTAGTTTCACAGCTTCAAATGTAATGAATATTAATTGATTGAAATTGAAATGCTGAGATGAGATAGGAGCCTACCTATAAAAATTATGTCTAAATATTCTTAAAAAATCATCAGGAACTTTCGTTTCAAATTCCATTTTTTCGTTGGTAGCAGGGTGGATAAAATTGATTTTTCTTAAATGTATGGCAGTTCTATTGATCGGGTTTTGTTTGGCTTCATATTTTTTATCTCCAATAATTGGATGACCAATACTTTTTAAGTGAACACGTAATTGATTTTTTCGTTCAGTTTCTTGGGTTGCTTCTAATAACGTGAAGAATTCATTTTTCTTAATTACATTGCAGTTTGTAATTGCTTTTTTACCTACTTTAGGATTGTTTCCAGAATATACAATTAAGGCTTTACTTTCATTTAGATAAGAAGAAATACTAAGTGTATCTTCTTCAATTGTTCCTTCAGTAACGGCTAAGTATAAGTTTTTTTGGAAGGTATGTTCCCAGCTACCTTTTAAATCTACTTGAGCTTGTTTGTTTTTTGCAAAAACCATTAAACCAGAAGCTTCTCTATCCAAACGATGGACTACAAAAAGTCGAGCAACAGGGTTAACTTGTTGAATGTGATGTGTAATTACTCTGTAAGCAGTTTGTCTTTTTTCTTTAGCAGAACCGATTGATAATAAGCCACTTTTCTTATCAATCACAATAATATCATCATCTTCAAAAATGATTTTTACGCCTTCGTACTTTTCTTTTTTGAAAGCGCCATCCCAATTAATAGTTACTTCGTCACCTTTTTTTAATTCATGATTGTATTGCGTAATAATTTCTTTTCCCACCTTAAACTGCTTGTGAGAAAGCATGGCTTTTATTTTGTTTCGACTTTTGTCTTTTATTATTTCCAATAAAAACTTTAATAATTCAGTATCTTTAGTAACAGGAAATGTACTTGTTCTACTTTTTTTGAAGTTTCTTTTTGGATTAAATTTTTGAGCCATTTTGTACGATAATTATTTTGCGAAAGTACTCAATTTTGAGCTGAAAAGGGTTGGTGCTTAGTGTCATTCTGAACAATATTTTATTCCTGATTTATAAGGAGAGTAAAATGACGTGAAGAATCTTTTTAGATACTTCATTTTTTCTATATTCAGTCGCTCAGCTATTCCGAGTGGAAAATATTTTATAACTTTTTAGGTTTGCGTTAAGGATAGTAACGGTATCCTTTTTATCTAGAAAAGACCTCCAAAGTTTATGTTGATTGACAATATAAACCTTGGAGGTTTACAAAGTAGGAAAAAGATATAGTGAAATAGCCTGTTAAAACGCCCAAATAAAAATCATTACCTAATGTCTTTTGAGATTGGACCCTCGATTTTTTGGAGAAGAAGTAAGGCCGTAAAATTCTCCCAATAAATTATAAAAAACAACTAATAGGTTTAATCTTCTTAGTAAATTTGACAATCAAAATTTAGAAGTATTTAATGTCTGATATCATCAAATTATTACCCGATGCTGTAGCCAATCAAATTGCAGCAGGAGAAGTTATTCAACGACCAGCAAGCGCAGTTAAGGAATTGCTTGAAAATGCAATTGACGCGGGGGCTGATACGATTTCATTGGTAATAAAAGATGCAGGTAAAGCGTTGATTCAGGTAGTTGATAACGGTTCTGGAATGTCGGAAACCGATGCTCGATTGAGTTTTGAACGACATGCTACTTCTAAAATAAAATGTGCTGCCGATTTATTTAATATTGATACGAAAGGATTTAGAGGCGAGGCATTGGCTTCTATTGCTGCAATTGCCCAAGTAGAATTAAAAACCAAAGTTGAGGGGAATGATTTAGGAACTCAAATTATAGTTGAGGGAAGTGAAGTAAAAGAACAAGAGGTTTGCAGTTGTGCTAAAGGAACATCATTTTCTATGAAGAATTTGTTTTTTAATGTTCCTGCTCGTAGAAATTTTTTAAAATCGAATCCAGTTGAGATAAAACATATCATTGAAGAATTTCAGCGTGTAGCAATGGTTCATGCTGATATTGCTTTTAGTATGTACAATAATGGGAACGAAGTTTTTAATCTCAAAAAAGGAAGTTTTAGACAGCGAATTGTTGGAGTTTTCGGAGAGAAGTACAATCAAAAATTGGTGCCAGTTGAAGAAAATACGGACATAGTAAGTATTACTGGTTTTGTAAGTAAACCTGAGTTTGCGAAGAAAACAAGGGGAGAACAGTACTTTTTTGTGAATGATAGATTTATTAAGAATGCTTATTTAAATCATGCGGTTAACAATGCATTTGATCAATTATTAAGTAAAGATCAGCATCCTTCTTATTTTTTAAAATTGACGATTGATCCTTCAAAAATTGATATAAACATTCATCCAACAAAAACAGAAATTAAGTTTGAAGATGAACGAGCTATTTATGCAATTATTAGAACT
>JAESTF010000354.1 GCA_016763795.1 Flavobacteriales bacterium | reverse complement strand
CCTGCAACACCACTAGAAACCTCACCAGTAGTAGGGTTAATTGTAGCACCATCAGTAGGTACAGGGTTAAAGGTAAATGTTCCACCAACAGTTGTTATGCCAGCAGCTGCATTTGTTTGTCCTACACAGAAATCTGTTAAAGTAAAACTAGCATTATCTGCCGCAGTAACTGTTACGGTTTGAGTCGTTGAACAACTACCTCCAGAAGAAATGGTATATTCTATAGTATAAGTGGTGCCAGCAATACCGTTAGAAATTTCGCCAGTAGTAGGATTGATTGTAGCACCATCGGTAGGTACAGGGTTAAAAGTAAATGTACCGCCAGAAGTAGTAATGCCAGAAGCAGAATTGCTTTCTCCAACACAAAAGGCGGTTAATGTAAATGAAGCATCACAAACAGTACCACAGAGAGGTAAACTTGATACATCATTTATAATTAAAGTATTATTTAATCCGTCAGTAATTTGGATAGTGTCAGCTCCTACGTTTGGTGTAATTGTTATTCCTGTTGTGAAATTTACAAATCCCCAACCTACAATACAGGGAAGCGAAACTGTACAGTTTCCTAAAATTTCAAAACCTCCACAAGTAGAACAATTATTTGATGTTAATTCTCCCATTTCTGCCCACGTATAAGGTCCTGTACCTCCTGTTACAGTTAAGTCTCCATTTGCTTCTACACATACAGACATTGCAGAACAATTTGCAACAACTATAGTTTCTGTATTTGTTCCGCAAGCTAAAGTGTATGTAATAACGTAGCTCCCAATTCCAGCAACAGAAGGGTCAAAAGCACCTGTTGTTGAGTTTAATCCCGTAGTTACAGGAATAGAACTCCAAGTTCCACCAGCAGTATTTGAGGATAAATTAACCGAAACACCATCATCACATAGTGGGCCTATTGGACAAAAATTTGGATCACAACATATTGTGGCATATTGCCCTCCAGCAGTCATATTAAGAGATTCAATTCTACCTCCTCTACCTGTAGCAGTTCCATTATCTAATAATGCTCCAACGGCAAGAACTTCTCCGTTACTACTTACGCTTACATCGTAAACTGTAAAACCACCTGTTGTGTTTGTAGAAGAAATGACATTTAAGTTCGCATCAAATTTTACAACTCTATCCATAGAACCTGCATATACATTTCCACTAACATCAACATCTAATCCGCTACAATGAACAACTAATCCGCCAAATCCATTATTGGAATTTCCTCCGGGTAAATTTACAGTATTAATTAGGACTCCAGTATTTATGTCCCATTGTAATATCTCATCCCCTTTATGGGTGTAAAAATAATTGTCATTTGCAATTAGAGCTTTTAATCCACCGCCATTTTGTCCAGATGAAAGATAGTTTTCACATTTATAAGATAAGTTATGAGTATTATCATTCTCATAATCAGGGGTAGCCGAGCAAGATGTTAAATTTTGGTTAACTAAACCAACTTCATTGTGTGTTAAATAGACATATTTTGAGTTTTTTGTTGGAGCGATTGAACGAACTTCAATGGGTGTAAACCCTGATTGAACTCCAACCGTTAAATCATTTGATATGTTTCCTGTCGCTAAATCAATGTCATAAATTTTACCTTCAAACGTAAATAGAGACCCGCCAGTTCCTCCAACAATTAACTTAGTATTGTCACAATTAAAAGTTATTGTCCAATATTCGGTAGAAGAGAATGCTGGACCATTAGTGTGCCAAATAACATTAAAAGTAGCTCCATTATCATTAACTCTTTCTATTTCAGCACTGGTTCCTTGTGTTACGTAGCTTATACCTAAGTCATCCGTTGCTAATGTACCTAACCAGCTACCTCCAGTTGTATCCCAAGGAGTGTTGTATGTCCATACGAGGGCTCCAGCTGGAGTGTATTTTCTTAATTGCATTGGTGTTTCTCCACCAATTACAAATACATTTCCAGCAGCATCTGTCTCAACTTCTCTGGTAAAATCTCCATCATCAAAAGCAGGAGAAACAACCCAAGGGTCAATAATTACTTTTTTAGTGTTATCGTAATTATTTAGATTAAAAGAAAGTACATTGTTATTGAAGACGTAGTTAGAGTTAATATTGATGTTAGAACTAGCATAAAATGTAACAGGTTGGTGTTCAATGATTGTTCCTTGAGAAGTGTTAATTTCAATTTGTCCTTGGTTGTTTAATAGAATGTTAATATTTTCATCGGTATGGTTGGTGTGCGATGATTCATATTTCATTTTTATTTGGCTTGGATTTGCTCCAGGATGTAAAATTACATTGTACTTAATACCACCTTTAGGGTGTAGCGTGTATTCTATGTCAATATTATTGTAGATGTTTTTATAGGTAATTTTTTTAAACCCATTAATGTGATTTCTGCTCTCAATATTTTTTTTAGTAAAACTTTTAGCAGAGTAAGTATAGAAATGTTCAGTTTTCTCCCCTTTTATAATTTTAACATTAGGGTTGGCGTTCAAAAAAACAACATTGATAAATTCACTTTTATAAACTCTTGAAGGAGTGTGATGGTCTCCTTTTTTCTTTTTTGGATTTCGGATTAATTTTTCTAGTCTATATGTTATGCCTTTTTTTCCAAAAAATGTATACCAACCACCTTGTTTAGTTGTGTACTCAATTTTATTATTAGATTGCCAATTTTTACCATCATATTGTCCTTTGTTTTCGATAAAAGCTCTTTCATGTAAAGAATTGTTTATCCAACTGTTTGTTTGCCCTTGTAGGAATGTGGGAATAATTAATAATAAAAGTAGAAACTTTTTCATATTTATGATTTAAATTCACAACGAAAATAGATTTCTATAGAGTGAAAATCAAAATATGTTTCTCTATATTTTAGCAACCAAAATTCAGGCTTATAAATATTATTTAAAAAAATGAACAAAAAAAACTTTTTTGTTAAATTTTTAAATTTAACTAATGCACTTAAAATCTATTCGTTATGGTTTGTTTGGGGCTTTTTGTTAATTTTCGTTAAGTAATTAAAATAGATCTAAAATATTGTTTCGTAATAAAAAATGTAATAAATTTAGCTTTCTAAAACTAAGTGTATGAAAAGTAATGAGCTACTACATGAATTAATTCATTCATTAACTAAATCTGAAAAAAGATATTTTTCAGTATTTACATCAACACATAAAGAGGGTAATAATTATAAAGCACTCTTTGATGCGATTCAATCACAAAAAGAATATTCTGAAAAAGAATTGTTGGAAAAATTTAAGAAAGAAGATTTTGTTCGTCAATTTTCTGTGGCTAAAAATTACTTAATAAACTTGATACTTAGGAGCTTAAGTGGGTATCATCAAAAATCAAAAAAGACAATTGAGTTAAATAATTCTCTTTCAGAAATAGAAATATTGTATTGGAAGGGCTTGTATAAGTTAGCGCTAAAAAAAGTAAATCAGGCTAAAAAAATTGCCCAAAAGTATGATATGTCAAGTTATATTCTTTTAATAAATTATTGGGAAAGGAAAATAGAAGAATTTGTTTCGGATAAAATGGTAAATGAAAAAGCTATGGAAGAAACAGAATTATATTTGAATAGCTATAACCAGCAAATGAAAATGAATTTACTGGTAAAAGAATTAGAGAATACGACTCAATTATCTATAAAAAGAACAGATTTAAATTTAGAGTCATTAAAAAAATTATTATCCCATGATTTGCTAAAATTAGATGAGTCTAAACTCCATAATTTCCATACACATGTTGATTATTTACATATTAAAGGAGTTGGTTATGGAATTCTTGGGGACAAAGACAAGGAGTTTGAGTCTAAAATGAAGTTATTAGAGTTGATGGAAGAGAATCCCCATCATACAAAAGAAAATCCATTACAATATGCTCAGACACTATATAGTATTTTGGTGTATTATTTAAAGCAAGGATATCCAAAAGAGTATTTAGAATATCGTGCTAAAATGGATGAAGTAGATTTAAAATTTCATCATGCTATAGTTTCTTATCAAGGACGGAAGTTTATTTTGGAGCTAGGTTATTACTTACATACAAGGGATAATAAGAAAGTTAGAGAAATTGCTGTTGAAATCGAAGATTGGTATACTTCAGCATCAGGGATAAAGAGTATGCGAGTTAAAATGATTATTGAATTTAATTTAGCATTAAGTTATTTTCTTTTGAACAACACAAAGAAAAGTCTTCAATGGTGTAATAATTCTATTTTACTGTTTGATATGAAGGCTCAAAAATTTAGACATGATTTAGCTATTTCATCTCTTATGATACAATTGTTCATTTATGTAGATTTAGGGCATAATGATTTGGCTATGAAAAATATAGAGACAATACTTTCTATTGCAAATAAAAATAAATATGGAGAAGTTGAGATCCTTATTTTTAAAGCAATAAAAGAAATGTTAAAGATTGGAAATTTGTCAGAAGGAATTAAAATTATAAAAAAGCTAATTGAAAATGATGAGGCAGCATTTATTAATTTAGATGTTGATGTAATTATTTTTTGGTTAGAGAAAAAGGGACTTTAATTTTTCATTATAAAGCGGATAGTATTTCTACTCCTTTGTTCTACTAACAGTTCTTTTTTATCAGTAACTCTTTTGATTGTCGCAGTATCATAATGACGAATAGTTACTAATTCTAAATTATCGTTATATAGAATTTTGTAATCTTTTTTTAGCTGATCAATTAATAGCATTGTTTTTTGACTATCAAAATCTACACAAACAGAAAAACTAATAGCAGAGTTTTGCATTAGATTTATTGGGACGTTAAATGTTGAGAAAATTCCAAAAATATGACTCAAGCTATCCTCCATAATAAAGGAGTAGTCTTTAGCTGAAATAGAAATTAATACCTGATTCATTTTAAAAATAAATGAAGGAATTAAAGAATCTTGTTTTGTTTCATTATTAATTAGTGTTCCATCGTTATGTGGCGAAACAAAGGATTTAATATATAGGGGTATGCTTTTATTCTGCAGTGGTTTTATTGTTTTAGGATGAATAACCGAAGCTCCATAATAAGCTAACTCTACAGCTTCAAGATATGAGATATTATCTAACTTAATGGTGTTATCAAACCATTTTGGATCGGCATTTAACATGCCGGGAACATCTTTCCAAATAGTGACATTTTCAGCATTTAAGCAGTAGGCTAAAATCCCTGCACTAAAATCAGATCCTTCTCTACCTAATGTAGTGGTAAATAACTCAGAACTAGAACCAATAAACCCTTGGGTAATAAATATGGATTGCTTTTCATTATCGAATTTTAATTCTTTTTGAAC
Source organism: Flavobacteriales bacterium (assembly GCA_016763795.1). Lineage (GTDB taxonomy): Bacteria > Bacteroidota > Bacteroidia > Flavobacteriales_E > Vicingaceae. Next base: position 6,615 of record JAESTF010000354.1, on the reverse strand, counting down.
AAGTTCATCTGTTAATTTCCAGTCTATTTTTGCATTTCGATAGGTGTTGTCTGTTTGGATGATATTTCTAATATCTTTCCATTTGTTATTTATGCCTATTTCGTTTAAGTAAGCACTTACAATTTTTGTAGATAAAACTTCTCCTACAGAAACAATTTGATCATAAACATAGTCATATTCGCGCACTGCGTCATCCTCAATTTCCCATTCTATTTCTACAAAAGTGTTGTGTACTTCATTAAAAATAGAATGGGTTTTATTTTTAAATAAATCGTTTAGAATATTCGTGTGAAAATCTTTTACAGCTTGTAAATGCTCATTTACTTTTCCATCTTTATCCAAATAAGATTCAACTACTTTTTCTAATTCATTGGTAGTTTTTCCCATTGCAGAAATTACTACGACCAAATTTCCGGGATGTAATTTTATTACTTCTCCAACATTTTTTACTGCCTCGGCATTTTTTACTGATGCACCTCCGAATTTGAATACTTTTATCATGTTGTTCTTTATCTCTTTTTTCTAATTCTTAAACCTCAGTTTCCCATTAATCCACTCGCTATCCATCTCCGCATCAAATTTTTTGTAAAAATTAAGAGCTGGTTCGTTCCAGTCTAGTACTTGCCAGTTCATCAATTTCGCATTCATTTCTTTGGCAGCTTTAATAGTTTCTTCAAATAAAACTTTCCCAATTTTTTGCCCTCTAAACTCTTCTTTAACAACAATATCTTCTAAGTATAAACACTTTCCTTTCCATGTAGAATAACGAATATAATAAAAAGACATTCCTATAATTCCATTCTCGCTTTCAGCTAAAATTATCCAATACAAAGGATGTTCACCAAAACCATCATTTTCTAATTCTTGTAAAGTAATGGTAACTTCTTCGGGCGCTTTTTCATATAAAGCTAATTCTTTAACCAAGGCTAAAACTGCAGGTAAATCTTTTTTCGTTGCTTTTCTAATGTTAAAATCCATAGAACAAATGTAGTTGAAAGTTCCGAGAACTTTTAAAAATGACAAGATTCAAATTGCAAATAATTAAAACGAAATAAAAATAATGTTCACATTTTAATTATTGTTATTTGGGATTTTATATCGTAGCTCATGATATTTCTGTTATTTTGTAACACCAAAAAATCAAGAATGAAACAAGCTATAACATTAAACGAATTTATTTTAGAAAAACAATCGGATTTTCCTTTCGCAAGTGGAGAATTAAGTAGGTTGTTGAGTGATATTGGTGTCGCATCTAAAATTATTAATCAAGAAATTAATAAAGCAGGGTTAGTAAATATTTTAGGATCGGCAGGTAATGAAAATATACAGGGGGAAGAGCAACAGTTGTTAGATGTTTATGCTGATAACCAGTTTATTAACGCGTTTAGAACTGGAGGAGAGGTTTGTGGGATTGCATCAGAAGAAAATGATGATTTTTTACCTTTTGAAAATGAAGGATCTCGAGATGGGAAATACGTAGTAACTTTCGATCCATTAGATGGTTCTTCCAATATTGATGTGAATGTTTCGGTTGGTACTATTTTTTCTATTTATAGAAGAATTTCTACTGAAGGAGCAGCTACTTTAGAGGATTTTTTACAGCCAGGAACAGAACAGGTTGCGGCTGGATATGTAATTTATGGATCTTCTACCATGTTAGTTTATACAACAGGAAAAGGAGTAAATGGTTTTACCTTAGATCCAGGAATTGGAGAATATTGTTTATCTCACCCACAAATGAAAGCTCCAGAAGATGGTCGTTTGTATTCTTTTAATGAAGGGAATTACAATACTTTTTCTAAAGGCTTACAAAAATATTGTGATTGGGTAAAAGAAGATGATAAAGCTACGGGAAGACCCTATTCTTGTAGATACATTGCATCTATGGTAGCAGATATACATCGTAATTTAATTAAAGGTGGTGTATTTTGTTATCCTGCAACAGCTGGTTCTCCAAAGGGGAAGTTACGTTTGTTGTATGAATGTAACCCAATGGCATTTATTGTGGAGCAAGCAGGTGGCATCGCAACAACAGGTTATGAAAGGATTATGGAAATTAAACCCACAGAATTGCACCAAAGGGTTCCAGCTTTAATGGGTTCAAAAAATATGGTTGGCAAGGTTTTAGAGATGATTGAAGAATATGGTTAATAATCAAAAAACACATTTAAAAAAACACATTTTAAATATAGTAGTTAGCTTAGTCTTACTACTTCTTTCTTTTTGTCCTTTTTATACATCGGCACAAGTTGTAGATGAGGTGGTACAAATAGATACTATATCTGAAGTTACTAGTGTTATTTATAGGCCAATTAATAAATCGAGTTATTACTTTAAAAAAGTAGGGGTATTTGCTAATGATACCTCACAAATAGCCATTGAGAAAACATATACAAGTTATGGACAAAATGGGGCGTATAAAGTTTATTACCCTAACGGTAAATTGAAAATAAAAACAGTTTATGCAAATAACAAAGTTAATGGGGAGTGGGTGTATTATAATCCTAAAGGAATAATAATTGTTAAAGGGTTTTATAAAAACGGTGTTAAAGATGGGTACTGGGCATATAAATCGTTAAGAATATATGGGAAATATAAAAAAGGATTAAAACATAAAAAATGGAAACGTTTTGATAAGAGTGAGAATAAACACATTTCGCATTACTCAAAAGGACAGCTTACTGCTGGAGAAGGATTTAGAGGTGAAATTCCAATGTATAGACAACAAAAGATAAAAGCAGTAAAAGTTGAAGTAAAAGATACTGGTAAAATAATACAAAAAGATACGCTTCAAATAAGTAAAGAATATGAAGCTGTAATCTTTTTTCTGAGTGAGAATGCAATTTTCAGAAAAGCATTAAAAAATCATTTTGGAAATTCAATGAAGAAAAGTGTCGCTATTAAAAAATTATATGAAAAAGAGCGTTTACAATTTGCAATTTCAAAAAAGATAACAGCTCTAAGCCTCTCTAAATTTATAGTTGAAAGTGGAAATAATAAGATTGTTGTTGTAAAAATCGATTCTATTTTAAAAAATGAGCTAACTAATTTAAAAGAAGTGTTTTCGGGAGAAATTATAGATGAAAATGAGAATCTTCATAATAACTCTTCTGATAGAGAATCGTCTATGGAGATTATTTTTTCTGAATTAAAATATAATTTATTGAGACTGGATGCAGTTTGGACTTATAAAGAAGAAAAAAGAGTTTTTCAAATACTACTTTATTTTGATGATGAAGGTGTGTTGAAAGGTGCGGAGTATCAGAAATCTTAATATTCCACTTTAATCATTTCATAATACTCTAATTGTTTCTTGGCTTTTTTTCTTACCCATTTCGGTAAGGTTTTGGTTTTTGCGTACTCTGTTAAAACCATGTGTAATTTTTTATTCCGATACTTTATTAGCAAGTAGCTTCCGTTTATAAAAAGAGGTAAACTTATAGCGGTTAATCCAATACTAAGTTGTGGTGAGATAATAAAAATACCAACAGTTATCGGTAAAAAAGACATTTGTCCAATTGCAGTATTATCTTTTTTATCAAAAAAAACATCAATAATTACAGCCGAAGTATCATTAATGGACAGTTTTGTAAAATCGTTATACGTTAATTTTCGGTATTTAATTTTATCTTCTTTTTGTGAAAAAGAAGATAAACTAATTAGTAAAAAGAGTGTTATTAAAATACTTTTTATCATTAAAAAATAAAGTACAAAGTTATAAATATTTAATAGAGATTAACTTAGTTTTACAAACCTATGAAAGCTTTACAGTTGAAAGCTGTTTTTTCTAATACAGAGAAGACTACAAAAATTTGCAAATACTTTGAAGAAAATGAATTATCGCACCTTCATTTAAAGGGACTTGTGGGTTCTGCTGTTTCGTTTATTGCCAATGGCGTATTTTTAAAATTTCCTGTAAATCAAGTTTTTATTTTAGATGATAAAGAAGAAGCTGCCTATTTTTTTAATGATTTAGAAAGAATTATTGGAGAAGATAAAGTGTTGTTTTTTCCGAGTTCTTACCGGAGACCTTATCAAATAGAAGAAACGGATAATTCTAATATTTTGCAGAGAGCAGAAGTGTTAAATGCACTTTCTAAAAAAAGCAGCACAAAATGTATTGTTACCTATCCTGATGCGTTATCAGAAAAAGTAGTTACCAAAAAGAATTTAGAAAAGAATACCACTCGCATAAATGTTAGTGATGAAATTTCTATTGAGTTTTTAAATGAAGTTTTATATGAATATGGTTTTGAGCGAGAAGATTTTGTTATTGCTCCAGGGCAGTTTTCGATAAGAGGAGGAATTGTAGATGTATTTTCATTTTCGAATGAGAACCCATATCGTTTGGAGTTCTTTGGCGATGAGGTAGAATCTATTAGAACATTCGATCCAGTTTCGCAATTAAGCATTAAAGAATATAAGCGAATAGCAATTATTCCGAATGTTCAGACTACGTTATTAAAAGAAAGTAGAGAAAATTTTTTACAGTTCTTATCTAAAAATACGATTGTTTGGGCTAAAAATATTGAGTTGTCTGCGGCTCAAATTCAGAAAGATTTTGATCAAGCTTTGTTTGCATATAAAGATGTTGAAAATTCACCTTTAAAGCATGTTAAGCCTGTAGATTTATTTACGAGCAAAGAAGAATTTCTATCTGAAATGTCTCAACGAAACACGATTGAGTTTGGTTCTCAACATTTTTTAGCTGCAGATTTAACAGTAGAGTTTAATCAAAAACCACAGCCGAGTTTTAATAAGAATTTTGATTTGCTACATGATGATATTAGTGCTAAAAAACAAAAAGGATTCACCAATGTTTTATTGGCTGATAGTAGCAAACAAATTGAACGGTTAACTAATATTTTTGAAGACATTGGAAAGGATTTAGATGTACATCCGATTCTATTGCCAATACATGAAGGGTTTATAGATTTAGATGAAAAGATAGCTTGTTATACCGATCATCAAATTTTTAATCGTTACCAACGATTTAATTTAAAAAGTAGTTATAAAAAGAAAAATGAAGCCTTAACATTAAAGGAAATACATGGTTTAAAGCCTGGAGATTTTATTACGCATATCGATCATGGAGTGGGTAAGTTTTCGGGTTTAGAGAAAATTGATGTTCAAGGAAAAAAACAGGAAACCATTCGTATTGTCTATTCAAATAATGATTTATTGTATGTGAGTATTCACTCTTTACATAAAATTTCAAAATTTGTTGGTAAAGATGGTACACCTCCAAAAATCAATAAATTAGGATCTGATACATGGAAAAAACTTAAATCTAAAACCAAAACTAAAATTAAAGAAGTTGCTTTTGATTTAATTAAGCTTTATGCTGAACGGAAATCGAAAAAAGGATTTCAGTTTATGCCAGATACCTATATGCAAACTGAACTGGAAGCTTCTTTTATTTATGAAGACACGCCTGATCAGATCACTACAACTATTGCGGTTAAAAAAGATATGGAAGCTGAATATCCAATGGATAGATTGGTTTGTGGAGATGTTGGTTTTGGGAAAACTGAGATTGCTATTCGTGCAGCTTTTAAAGCTGTTGCAGATAGCAAACAAGTTGCAATTTTGGTTCCGACAACAATTTTAGCCTTACAACATTATAAAACTTTTAGAGATAGATTAAAAGATTTTCCGGTTACGGTAGATTATATCAATCGTTTTAAAACGCCTAAACAGCAAAAAGAAACCTTACAAAGATTATCGGAAGGTAAAATTGATATTCTGATAGGAACACACCGAATTGTTGGGAAGGATGTGAAATTTAAAGATATTGGTTTACTGATTATTGATGAGGAACAGAAGTTTGGGGTTTCGGTAAAAGATAAACTGAAAACGTTTAAGGTAAATATAGATACGCTGACTTTAACAGCAACACCAATTCCGAGAACCTTACAATTTTCGTTAATGGCAGCTCGTGATATGAGTAATATTATGACTCCACCACCAAACAGACAACCTGTAGATACAAAAGTGGTGTCTTTTAGTGAAGAGATTATTCGCGATGCGGTAATCTATGAAACAAGTAGGGGTGGACAAACTTTTATTGTAAATAATAGAATAGAGAATATTAAAGAAGTTGCCGGAATGGTTCAGCGATTATGTCCTGATGTACGTGTTTTAATTGCTCACGGACAGATGAAAGGGGATGAGTTAGAGCAGAAAATGATGGCTTTTGTGGATGGTGAGTATGATGTGATGGTCGCCACTACAATAATTGAATCTGGATTGGATATTCCAAACGCAAATACTATTATTATCAATAATGCCCATCATTTCGGTTTGAGTGATTTACACCAAATGCGAGGTAGAGTAGGACGTTCAAACAAAAAAGCATTTTGTTATTTACTGTCCCCACCAATGCATAGTTTAACTCCTGAAGCAAGAAAACGAATGACGGCTATTGAACAGTTTTCCGATTTAGGAAGTGGTTTTCAGATTGCTATGCGAGATTTAGACATTCGTGGAGCAGGAAATTTATTAGGAGGAGAGCAAAGTGGTTTTATTTCTGAAATAGGCTTTGATATGTATCAAAAAATATTGCAAGAAGCCATTGATGAGTTGAAGGAAACAGAATTCAAAGAGTTGTATGCT
>JAESTF010000353.1 GCA_016763795.1 Flavobacteriales bacterium | reverse complement strand
TTCATAAATTAAATTTTCTGCTTTATAAGGTTCGTAATATTTTAATCCAAATTCAATTACCTCTTCATACTGATTAGTTCCTGTTAGTGCTTTAATTGTTTCGGTTACAATCTGTGGTGTTATGCTCAAACGATGTTGCTCACTTAAATTTAAGGCTCGTTTTTTATAAAAAAGATTACTATCAGGCTTTTCTCTACCATACGCATCTCCTATTTTTAAAAGCAAGGTTACTTTAGAAGAGTCTTCCTTAATAAGGGTTAACTCATTTTGTAAAGAATCAATTTTTGGGTGCTGGCTCCAAATAGAATTTGTAATTAAAAGAAGCAGTAGAATTGATAAAAATTTATTCATTCTGCGAATTTAACTAAAATGCGTTCATAAAATTAACCGATTATTATACATGCTAATGTTTTGAAGCGTAAATTTGCGGTTAAAATTGATTTGAATGTCAAAAACAGTAAAAGAATTAGACCAAGTTGTTATTAAGTTTGCTGGAGATTCTGGTGATGGAATGCAACTTACAGGTACTCAATTTAGTAACACCTCAGCCTTTATTGGTAACGATTTAGCTACTTTTCCAGATTTTCCTGCAGAGATTAGAGCACCACAAGGAACTGTGGCAGGAGTGAGTGGATTTAAAATTCAGTTTGGAAGTAATAGAATATTTTCACCAGGAGATGAAGCAGATATTTTAATTGCGATGAACCCCGCAGCTTTATTGGCAAATGTTGATTGGATTAAAGATAGGGGAACCATTATTATTGATAGCGATAGTTTTAAAGCTAAAGATTTTGAAAAAGCAGGTTATAAAACAAATCCTTTAGAGGATGGGTCTTTAGACCAATATAATTTAATTGAAGCATCTATAACTAAGCTCACAAAAGAAAGTGTAGCAGATTGTGATATTGAAAATAAATTTAGATCGAGAAGTAAAAACATGTTTGCTTTAGGTATTGTTTATTGGTTGTATAATCGCCCATTGTCAATTACCGAAGATTTTTTAGACAAAAAATTTGGTAAGATCCCTGAAATTGCAAGAGCAAACAAACAAGCATTAAAAGCAGGATATAACTACGCATTAACGGTAGAATTATTACCCTCATCATACAACGTAAAAGCAGCTGTTCTTCCGAAAGGAAAATACAGAAGCATTATGGGGAACCAAGCAACTGCTTGGGGAATAATGGCTGCAGCAGAACGGTCTGGCTTAAAATTATTCTTAGGATCTTATCCTATTACACCTGCTACAGATATTTTACACGAATTAGCGAAGTATAAAAACCTCGAAATTGTTAGTTTTCAGGCTGAAGATGAAATTGCAAGTATCTGTTCTGCAATTGGGGCAAGTTTTGCAGGAAGTTTAGCACTAACAACTACTTCGGGACCAGGATTAGCATTAAAAGGAGAAGCTATTGGTTTAGCCATGATGACAGAACTACCATTGGTTATTATTAATGTGCAACGTGGAGGACCTTCAACAGGTTTGCCAACCAAAACAGAACAATCGGATTTAATGCAAGCTGTTTATGGTAGAAATGGAGAAAGCCCTGTAATTGTTTTGGCAGCAAGCACCCCTTCTAATTGTTTTGATTTTGCTTATAAAGCTGCAAAGTTGGCGATAGAACACATGACTCCTGTAATACTATTGACTGATGGTTTTATTGCCAATGGTGCTGAGCCTTGGAAAATAAAAAGTGTTGGAGAAATGGAAGATATTCAACCAGATATAGCAAAAGAAAACGATGTAAACTGGAGTCCTTATGCTCGTTCTGAAGATAAATTAAACAGAAGTTGGGCAATTCCGGGAACAAAAGGATTGGAACACCGAATAGGAGGGTTAGAAAAACAAGCAGTAACAGGAAATATTTCTTACGACCCAAATAACCATCAAGAAATGGTTAAAGTAAGAGCAGAGAAAGTAGCTCGTGTTGCTAATTTTATTCCTGATTTAGAAATTGACGGAGATGCAACTGCAGAAGTGTTAGTTGTTGGTTGGGGAGGAACTTATGGAAGTTTACACACTGCAACTCTTGCAATATTAGCAAATGGAAAATCAATTGCACACACACACTTTAACTTTATAAATCCTTTGCCAAAAAATACAGCAGAAGTGTTTGCTAAGTTTAAGAAAATTGTTGTTTGTGAGTTAAATAATGGTCAGTTTGTGAAGCTATTGCGAAGCGAATTACCACAATTTGATTATTTACAGTATAACAAAATACAAGGATTGCCTTTTTCTAAAGGGCAGTTAGTTGAGGAGTTTGATAGATTATTAGAAAAAAGTTAAATGCGTTATTGCGAGGTTGAGTTTATGCTGAGCCTGCCGAAGTAAAGCAATCTCTTTTTATAAGAGAATTATAGTTTAGATTCATCACTTCGATTTGTAAAACCCTTCGATAAATTCAGGGTGACAAATCATTGTTCTGAAAGATAAAAGAGAAAAAATTATGGAACATTTAATAGAAGAAAACGCATTAACATTTAGAGATTTTGAAACAGATCAAGATGTAAGGTGGTGTCCAGGTTGTGGAGATTACGCTATTTTAAAAGCGGTCCAAAAAGTAATGCCTCAAATTGGCAAAGAAAAAGAAGATATTGTTTTTATTTCAGGAATTGGATGTTCTTCCCGTTTCCCTTATTATATGAACACGTATGGTTTTCATACGATACATGGTAGAGCTCCTTCATTTGCTACAGGTGTAAAATTAGCGAACCCTAATTTAAGTGTTTGGCAAGTTACTGGCGATGGAGATGCTTTGGCTATTGGAGGAAATCATTATATCCATGTTTTAAGAAGAAATGTTGACATTAATATTTTGCTATTTAATAATGAAATTTATGGTTTAACAAAAGGACAATTTTCTCCAACATCTAAAACAGGGCTTAAAACAAAATCATCTCCACAAGGAACTGTTGATGGAAGTTTTAACCCAGGGAAATTAGCGCTAGGAGCTCAGGCTAACTTTTTTGCAAGAGTAATTGATATTGATCCTAAAAGGATGGCTGAAGTTATGCTTGTGGCTGAAAAACATAAAGGAACGTCTTTAATTGAGATACTTCAAAACTGTATTATTTTTAATGATAAAGTTTTTGCAAATGTTACTGCTAAAGATGTAAAATTAGAAATGCAACTTTGGTTAACACATGGTGAACCAATGATTTTTGGTAAAGAAAAAACAAAGGAATTGTATTAAATGGGTTAAAACTAGAAATAGCTATTATTGGTGAAAATGGAATAACTGAGGCAGATATTTTGGTTCATGATGCACATTGTGAAGACAATACTTTACACAATATGCTAACTAGCCTATCAGCACCAGAATTTCCTGTTGCTTTTGGTGTAATTAGACAAGTTACCTCTACTTCATTTGATGAAAATATTTGGAAACAAATTAATGAAGAAAAACAAAATTCTAAATTTAGTTCGGTAGATGAGTTAATGAATAGTGGTGTTACTTGGGAAATTGAATAAGCGTAACGCGAATATTGGATTATTAGTGGTAACACTCATTTTATTAGGCTTTAATCTTTATAATATAAATTATAATGAGATATCTAATGAAGATAATGAAAGTAATTTTTTCGGAATCGTTTCTAATATTATATTGATCTTATTGTTTTCTCTTAATTTGAGAAAGATTAAGAAGAGTGAAATTAAATCCTAACCCCAATTACACAAACATCATCAACTTGTTCTAAATTGCCTTTCCAGTTGTTAAAATGTGTATGGAGTGTATTTAATTGACTTTCCATTGTTTCTTCTTTCATAGAGATAAGTAATTTTTTAAAAGCTTTTTTCATAAATTTTTTGCCTTTCTCACCACCAAACTGATCAATGTATCCATCAGAAAAAATATAAACAGTATCGCCTTTTTTTAAAGTAATAGTGTGCATATTGTAAGTTTTAGGATGTTCTACAGTCCCGATAGATTGCCTATTTGCTTTTATTTCTTCTATTTCATTTGATCCTTTTCTTAAAATCCATAAAGGATTATATGCTCCAGCATATTGAATTTGATTTGTCTTAGGGTTTAGAACGCATAAAGCGATATCCATTCCATCTCTAATTTTTTCGATAGAGTTTAGGTCTGTATTTTCTGAATTATTTAATTGTTTAACAACAATTTCTCGAGTTTTATTTAAGATGTCGTTAGGAGCAATTAATTTATATTCTCTCATTGCTCTATCTATTGCATTATGACAAACTACACTTACCATTGCCCCAGGAACGCCATGGCCTGTGCAATCTGCGACTGCAAATATGATGCGGCCATTTTCTTTACTTATCCAGTAAAAATCTCCAGCAACAATATCTTTAGGCTTGTAATAAATAAAACTTTCGGGTAAACACTCTTTAATAAATTGGTTTTTAGGCAAAATCGCTTCTTGTATTCTTTTGGCATAAGTAATAGAGTCTACAATTTCTTTGGTTTGTTCTTCAATTACTGTTTTTTGAATACGAGTAGTTTTTAACGTTTTAGCAATTAAAAAAGCAACAGCAGCTAAAATTAAAATTAAAGTAGCAGCACCAAAAAGAATATATTGTTGTGTTTTGTTTTTAGCAACCAAAATGGCTTTATTTTTTTCTTGAATTGCTTTTTCATTTTGATATTCTAATTCTTTTATTCTCTTTTCTTTTTCTGTTTTATATTTTAAAATTTGTTTGGTAACCTCTCTAAATACGCTGTTATTATTGGTGCTGTCTTTATATTCAATGTGATTTCGTACAGCTTTATAGGCACTTTTATAATCACCTTGTTTTTCATGTAAATAAGCTAGTTCATTATAAATAGGAATTAAATTTTCGATAGCTCCAATTTCATGGGCAATTTTTAATGATTTAGATAAATAGCTTGCTGCAGTATTTAGTTTGTTTTGATGAAGATAAACTTCAGCATAATTCCTGTAGGTTTCAGCAAGCCTTCTTTTATCGCTTATTACAGTGTATTTTTCTAAAGCAAAATCATAGTTTTTTAATGCTTCATTATATTTTTTTTGCTTAAAAAGTACTGAGCCAATTAGTAAATATGAATCGGCAATACTTCTTGTGTCGCCAGTTTTTAATCGAGCAATAAGTGCTAAAGAATGATAATAAATAGAGGAATCATAATTTTTGATTGTATTGTAATAGCTTCCAAAATAGCTATAACTATAGCCTAAATTATAGTTGTTTCCCAATTCCTTTCTAATGGATAATGATTTTTGATAGTAAGAGAGAACTTCTTCTGTTTCGCCAATAGATAATTTAACGTAGCCAATGTACAAATAAGCAAAGCCTAAGTTTTCTTTATCGTTTGCTGCCTCGGCAATTTGCAGTGCTGTAACTGCATTTTTCATTGAAGCCTCAAAGTCGCTTTCGTAAATATTAATGTAAGCTAAGTTATTGTATGACATTGATTTGCCATAGCTCCAGTGTGTTTTGTTAGTAATAAATAAGGCACTATCAATGTATGATTTTGCACGTTTTAAGTCTCCTGAAATCCGGTATTGATTCGCTAAATTGTTTAATAGTTTCACTTTAAAACTATCAACAGTGTTACTGCTTAGTTCTGCTTGTAGGGAATCTATTGTATTGTTAGATTGCCCAGAAATGGAGCCAGCAAATAATAAGAGAAAAAGTAGTAATTTCTTTAGCACTTCGTAAAGTTAAAAAATTAATTGGGGGTTATTTTTTTATATTCGATGTAGAAATTTTTATCAAACACAATTTCCTTTTCAAAATTAATCGTTTGCCATTTTTCGGTTGGAAAAATCCATTGGAGATTCGAATCTGGATAAATTACAATTGGTATTTTAAAGCCTTTTACAATATTTTGATATCGATATTCCATTTTATTGGCTCTTTTTTTATATTCTAAAACTGGAATTTTAGTTGTTCTTAAATACTGATTAAAAAAGGCAGTCAAGTCAATACCTGATTTTTTACTGAGGTAGTCTTCAATTTGTTTTGAAGTAACTGTTTGGTGGTAAAAATCCTTGTTTAGCCCTGTTAAAATAGCTCTCCATTTTTCATCATTATTAATCACTTGCCGTAAAGTGTGTAATAGATTTGCGCCTTTGTTATACATATCTCCCGAACCTTCTTGATGAACATTATAAGTGCCTATTAATGGCATGTCGTTTAAGATGCTTTTGCGTGTTCCAATAACATATTCAGAACCTGCCTGTTGCCCAAAATGGTACTCTACAAATAGGTTTTCAGCGTAAGATGTAAAGCTTTCGTGTATCCACATGTCAGCAATATCTTTATGAGTGATGTTATTCGCAAACCATTCATGACCTGATTCATGTACAATTATAAAATCAAACTTGTCGCCCCATCCCGTACCACTAATATCTCTTCCCCAATAACCATTCTTAAACCCATTACCATAGGTAACGGAACTTTGGTGTTCCATACCAGCATAAGGAACTTCAACTAATTTATACCCATCTTCATAAAAAGGGTAGGGGCCAAACCAATGTTCAAAAGCTGCAAACATTCTTGGTACTTCTTTAAACTGTTGTTTGGCTTTTTTTAAGTTGTCTCGTAAAACATAATAATCACAGGTTAAATCACCATTTAACCCTTTATAAATTTCGTTAAAATGGACATAATCTCCAATGTTTATGTTTACCCCATAGTTGTTTATCGGGTTAGTAACAAACCAGTTAAAAGTTTTTGTTTTTCCATTTTCAATAACACTTCTTAATTTTCCATTAGAAACATCTGTTAAATTTTTAGGAACAGTTACACTAATTAGCATACTATCGGGTTCATCATAAGCATGGTCTTTGTTGGGCCACCAAATACTTGCTCCAATTCCTTGGCAAGTGGTAACAACCCAGGGATTACCATTGTTATCTTTCTTCCAAGTTAAACCACCACTCCATGGTGGATTTTTACTTTCTTGAGGGGTGCCTTCATAAAAAATAGTTAACTCATTTATCGATCCGGATATTTGTGGTTTTATCAACTGAATAAAATAACTGTAGCCATCTTTTATGAATTTTAATTCATTTTTTCCTTGTGTGATTTTTGTAATTTTTAAGGGGTTTTGTAGTTCTATTTGAAGTTGTTGTTTAGGCTTTAAAACTTTGTATTGGATGAGATTGCTTCCTGATAGTGTTTGTTTTTTAATGTTTACATCAACGCTTAAATGATAGTAGGTTAAATCCCACCAAGCTCTTTCTGGTGTAATGGTTCCTCGGAGTGTGTCTTGATGTGTAAATTCTTTTTGTGCGAAAGTAAAGTTACAAGCTAAAAGAACAACCGAGAAAAGTATTGTGGTATACTTCATAAAGTTACTTATGCAACAAATATACCTTTTTAATTCCCTCCTCGGAGGGATAGAAATTTATTCTATTTTTTCGAAAAATAAGTTTGTTCTCGATACATTCGAGAAAAGCGAATACTCGAACTGACACTTTTTTAATTCTTATCAGAAAACTGTTCAACAATATCAGTAATATCATCTAACTTGTTCCAAGTAGTTGGTCTTTCATAATCTTGCCCAGACTTTAAAATTTTAGCTGTTGGATAAGCCTTTTTAATTTGTTCCCAAGTGGTATCTTTCCAATGAGCTTTATCCATTTCTAAAAAATGAACTCCTTTTAATGGTCCAGAAACAGCTTTATCAATTAATGGCCACCACAAGCTCTCTGTTTCTCTATCCCAAAGTATAAAACCATCTAATCCATCCCAAACATTATCATCATGGTAGGTGTAACCACTTAAGGCAAATGTTAAGACTTTGTCTCCATAAGTTCTTTCATAAATAGCACCTAAATCGGCTAAAACACAGTATGCTGCCATTATTGGTTTTCCGTTTAACATGTCATTTACAACTTCGTGTCTGGTTAAATCTTTAACGGAATATGCTTTTACTTCATCACCAGCATAAGCCACTAAAAAGCGGGTGGTATCTTGCCAAACAGAATCAGCTTCTTTAATGGTAATAAACTCAGGTTCTAATAAAGCAGGAAAAACTTCCCTTCCTATTCCAAAATGAAACTGTTCATTTACTAAGGTGTAATTGGTGATGTTAAAATGCTGAGTACTGTCTTCCCCTCCGTACAACATTTGTTCTCCGTCAACATCAAAAAATTTACCTTTTTTAACCGAAACAGGGAATTTATGTTCTTCTTTTGGTTCTGCAACAACCTTTGTAGTAACTTCTTCAACTGCAACTTTTGGTTCGCTACTACAGCTAAATAATATAAATACAAATAGGATAAGGAAAATTCTCATAATTGATTTTTTAAGTTAATCAAATATAATAAACGATAATTATTAGAATGTAAGGAGGGAGACAAATGAGGTGTTAACGGTTAGTGTAAAAAGTCGTTTTAATACTTTTTACATAGTGTTAGCTTTTCGTTTTAATTCATTCCTTCTGGGAGTTCAATTATTTCAAGTAATTTTAAGGCATCTAGTATTTCAAGTGCTTTATTTTCGTCTTTT
>JAESTF010000352.1 GCA_016763795.1 Flavobacteriales bacterium | reverse complement strand
TTTTGAATAAACGCTTTGTAGTTTGTTTACGAGCTTGTTGTACTGTGTTGTATTATTACTATTGAGCAATAATTGTAATCTTTTGTGCAATTTGCTAAACTTATTTAATAAGTTATTCCAGCGTTTTGCACCTTTTACAAATAGGTATATCTTTTTCATAGTTGAGGTTTAAAGGTTTAAAAATTAATTTTCTTTCCAAAAGCTTTGTTCTGGTGTTACTATTGAGTTTTTTGATACTTCCATATTGGGAGAAAGCAAAGAAGGTCTTTTTAGTTGCGGCAATACTTTTACATCATAAATTTCATCTACAGACATGGTGTATTCAAAACTTCCTACGATACTTCCGTAAGGTAAATACACCGCTATTACACCTGAAAATGATTTTTTTGCAATTGGCAAATCGTTAAAAGCAGTAGAATTATGTCTTAATTTAGATACTCCTATAAAAAGATAATCGCCACTACGAGACATGCCTCTTGCAAAACCTCCTAATTGACAAATCACTTCTTTTTTTCCTGTTGTTCTGTTTATTTTTAATAATTCGCCTTGGGTAGAGTTTAAAATATATAATTCATCATTATATATTCTGGGCGAATGAGGCATTCCTAAACCATCGGCAATAATTTTACCCGATGGATATTCCATTACAATACCTCCGTTCATTTTTTCTTCTCGCCAACCTTGTATAGTATTGGTTTTCCCTAAGGCACTTAGGTATTTTATTTCTCCATTTTCTACCGCCATCCCATTTAGGTGACATCTGTCTTCTGGTGCTAATTCCTTAATAAAAGGCGGTTGCCAAAATGGGCTAAAACTGTAATTATCATCAATTTTGCACAAGCAAGAAAAAGAAGTGTTTACGCCAACTAAGTCATTGTTAGACATAAAAGCCATATCGTGCATGGCAACTACTCCAGTATAATAAGTAGCCCTTGGCAAGTACATCCCATCATAAACATTTTTCTTTGGTGGGTAGGTAGGTGCCGAACTTTTAGAATTTCGCAGTACTACAACTTCATCTTTAGTGGCAACAGCAAGTACGTCTTTAGTGGTAGCCATTCCCATAGGGCTATCAAAAGTTCTGGGTAATTGCACCAACTTATCTTTATCAACAGCACTTAATATAATTACTTTACCTGCTTGGTAGGTACTTATGGCTAAAGAAATCCCTAAATTATGGAGCAACTCAGCAAACTGTGGCGTATAACTACAATCGAATGGTTGTGGTGTTTTATTCATAGTTCTCATTTTTTAATGAGTTACAAAAATGGAGTAGCTTAACTTTTTTCATGATTTTTTGTTTTACATTGAAGTAAACTTAAAAAAAGAGATCGATCTATTTAAAACCGTTTAACCAATGGACCATTCCGTTTAACGTATGGCTTTTATTTAAAAAAAATCTCTTAAAACGATTATCCCCGAAGCAACGCTTTAGAGGAATTCTCTTGATTAAAAAAACCTCGTTCCAATTGAATGAAACGAGGCTTTTACTATGAATCGGGTTTACAACTCCCGAACAACTATTCTTTAATAAGCTTATTATTTACCAACCCTGTTTCTGTTTGAATTTGGATAAAGTAAATACCTCTTGTTAATTCAGATACATTAACTGTGTTAACATTACCAATAATTGTTTTTACCGTTTTACCTGTCATGTCAAAAATTAAAACCTGTTCAATTTTTAATTCTCCATTATTAATTATTAATTCGTTTTTTGCTGGGTTAGGATAAATAGATAAACTATGATTGTCTGCTTGCTCATTTACACCTACTGTACTACTACAATTTAAACTAAAACTTGCAGTTGCATCTATATTTGTCCAACTTGTTGTACTGTATGCTACATTGTCTACATTTATACAGCTTAAGTTTGGATTGTTTGTCGCTTCAAAATAATAAATATTAGTATTATTTCCATTTGCAAGATCTAAACTTGTTAAAGAATTACCTTTACAAGATATACTTCTAAAGCTTGTGTGAGCAGATAAATCTATTGTCGTTATTGAATTGTAAAGACACGCCAACTCTTCTAAATTGAGGTTATTGGATAAATCAAGGGATGAAATCGAGTTATAGCTTACTACTAACACCTCCAACAAAGTGTTATTTGAGACATCTATAGCTGTTAATGAATTACCTGTTATACGTATTTTTTTCATTGCTAAGTTCTGTGAAAAATCAATATAATTTAATTGAATCTCATTTAAATATACTACTTCTAACAAAACGTTGTTTGATATATCCAATGTATTTAATGGATTACCACTACATTCAAAGTGTGTCAAAGCAGTATTGTTTGACACATCTAAAGCTGTTAAAGAATTACGAGAACAATAAAGTATTGTTAAAGCAGTATTGTTTGACACATCCAAAGTCGTTAAAGTATCACCAGAACACCAAAGGGTTGTTAAAGCAGTATTGTTTGACACATTTAAAGCTGTCAAAGAATTATCATGACATCTCAAATCAGTTAAAGCGGTAAAAGCCTCAATCCCTGTTAAATCTGAAATTAATAAATAAGCACAATCAATCATTCCTGCAAAAGCAGCAGCTTCACTACATTCTATTTCGTTTGGGTCACCACCAGTATTAATTGCTGTATTACCTACTAAGTAAGCTTTAAAATTAGCATCTGGTATGTTTACTGTACAAGGTGGAGCGGTAGAGTAATTATAAATTTGCCCAATTTCCGCATTGGTTAAAGCCGATTTATAAAAAAAGATATCGTCAATATCTCCAGTGTAATTGTTAATTGGTGATACTACAAAATTAGCATTGTTAATAAATTCTGTTATTGGAACTCCAATATCAAAAGTTGGGTTTACAGCAATAGTCTGTAATACATTATCTACAAAAACTTCTATTTCAATTCCATTTGCGCCATAAGTAGAAGTTCTTATTGCAATATGATGCCAATTATTATCGTCAATAACTACATTATCAACCCTACTAAAACCTCCACCTGGTGTTTGAGTGTTAAGGGGATTATCTATTTGCAGATTAACATACAGTTTGTTGGCTTGGTCGTATTCTACTCTGTATCCATTTCCACCTGCGCCATACATTTGAAGTATTCTTTCTCCAGATGTTTGAGATGAATGTTTCATCCAAAATCACAATGTTGATTCTAGGATGTTTGGAGTTCCTGTTGCCGGACCACTTAGTACTCCTGTTGGATCTATTGCATTGCTTACGCTTCCATATCTGTCTGTTGCAGCAGTAGCATTCCCTACAAAGTTGTTGGCACCAGATGCAGATGTATTTGTTAAACTACCACCTGTAAATTCAAATTCGAATTGTGATCCCCCTGGTAATTGTGCATTTACACCAAGTGTTGCCATTGTTAAAATTGATAGTAATATTTTTTTCATAGTTTTTTGTTTTAAATTTATATTGAAGTAAACTTAAAAAAAGAGATCGGTCTATTTAAAACCGTTTAA
>JAESTF010000351.1 GCA_016763795.1 Flavobacteriales bacterium | reverse complement strand
GCGAATATAAAATTATTGAAATGCTAAAATTTGAAGATACTAGCGAACCATTAAAAATTTTAGATTTTGGTTGTGGAGACGGGAATAGCTCTATTTATATTAGAAAACATTTTCCGAATGCAACCATTTTTGGTACAGATGTATCTGAAAGCAGTGTCCAAATTGCTAATGATAAAAACATTGCGAATGCAAATTTTAAACCTTATGATGGGAAAATATTCCCTTTTAATGAAGGAGAGTTCGATCTTGTATTTACCTCTATGGTGTTTCATCATATAGAACATGAATTACATGATGGTATTTTAAAAGAAATTTATAGAGTATTAAAAACAAAGGGAAGGTTTTATAATTTTGAGCATAATCCGAATAACCCTTTAACCAGAAAGGTGGTAAGAGAATGTGAGTTTGATGAGGATGCTGTTTTATTAAAGCCCTCTTACAATAAGTTGATTACTAATAACAGTGGCTTAAAAACTGATAAATTAAATTACACCTTATTTTTTCCTCGGCATAAATTATTTAAAATTTTCCTTGGCTTAGAAAAAATGTTATCTTGGTGTCCGATTGGAGCACAATATTATATTAGAGCAATTAAGTAAGATTCGATTATTTAGATAATTAATGAGTAATTCAATAGTTGAAATATCAATAGTCAGTCTAGTTTATAGGTCGGAAAACATTGTGGATAAGTTAGTTGAGCGAATAATAAATGCTGTATCTAAATTAACTGATGATTTTGAGATTATTTTAGTTGAAGATTGTGGTCCAG
Organism: Flavobacteriales bacterium; assembly: GCA_016763795.1. Classification (GTDB taxonomy): domain Bacteria; phylum Bacteroidota; class Bacteroidia; order Flavobacteriales_E; family Vicingaceae. Next base: position 2,245 of record JAESTF010000351.1, on the reverse strand, counting down.
ATAATTCTTGGAAGAAAATTCAAGAAAATTGCGCTAAAAATTCTAAAGTAAAAGGGATTAAACTTAGTCGTAATTATGGTCAACAACATGCAATACAAGCAGGTTTAGATGCTAGTATAGGAAAGTATGTAATTACAATGGATTGTGATTTACAAGATCAACCTGAAGAAATAGAAAAGCTTCTATTTAAAGCTAAGGAAGGTTATGAAATTGTTGTAGCTAGTCGTAAAAACAGACAAGATGATGTGTTTAAGAAGCTATTATCTAGAGTGTTTTATTCAACTTTAAGTTACCTTACAGAAACTAAACAAGATAGAACTGTTGCTAATTTTGTTTGTTATCATAGAAAAGTTGTGGAAGCAATGGGGTTGGTAAAAGATCATAATCGTTACTACCCAATGTTACAGCAGTTAGTTGGGTTTAATTATGCTAAAGTGGAAATCGAACATGCAGAACGAGAAGATGGAAAATCCTCTTATTCATTTAGTAAACGATTAAGGTTGGCAATGGACACAATTTTAACCTTTTCGGATAAACCATTACGATTAACAGTGAAATTTGGTGTATTGTTATCATTCCTGTCAATTTGTGCCGCAATTACAATGGTTGTGTTGTATGTTTTTAGTGATGTAAAAGCAGAAGGTTGGGCAAGTTTAGCATTATTACTTAGTTTTTTCTCAGGAATTATTATTTCAGTATTAGGTGTCGTTGGGCTCTATGTTGGTAGAACTTTTGAAAGTGTAAAACAAAGGCCAACATATATTATTCACAAAACTATAAATTGAGAAGAGAAAACTTTAAAATAGGGATTTTTATATTATTTTTCTTTATTGGATCTTCAACAATTTTTAGCCAACAATTTGCCAATAAAAATTATTATTTAATTGATTCTTTGTTTTTAGATTCATTATCAGACTTGGATAGAAACCTGGTTGATTCTATATTGCCTCTTTATCATAAAGAAAAAGTAGACACATTAAAGCTTTCATACATTAGTAAAATAACGGAGAAGTGTTATGATGATAATGTTTGGCCCAAATATAATCAGTTGCTTTTTGATGAAGCACAAGAACAATTAACAAACCCTAACCTTTCTAGAACAGAAAAAAAATTCATTAAAAAAATTTTAGCCTCATCAGTAAATAATAAAGGTTATTTAGCCTATAGTTTAGGTGATTATAAACAAGCAATAGAACTCTATGAAATTAGCTTTGATTTATATCAATCGATACTCGATAAAGATGGATTAGCTACATGCTTAAATAATATAGGATCTATTTATGATGATCGAGGTAATACTGAAGAAGCATTAAGCTACTATTTAAGAAGTTTAGAATTTGTAGAGCAAATAGGAGATAGAGAAGGTATAGCTATCGCTTTAAATAACATAGGTTATGTATATAGCGATAAAGGTCAAATAGAAAAATCATTAGAGTGTTATAGGAAAAGTATAAAAATATTAGAAGAAATTGGTGAGAAACAATTTCTTGCAACTACGTACAATAACGTGGGCTATATCTATAAAATGCAAGGTGATAACGAAATTGCACTTGGATATTATAATAAAAGTTTAAAAATATTTAAAGAAATAGGGTTTGAGGAGGGAGAAGCTGGGTCATACAATAATATTGGTCAAATTTATGCGGTTATTGATAATGCTAAGGCATTAGAATTTTATCAAAAGAGTTTAGAAATTCAACAAAAAATAAGGCATAGAAAAGGGGAGGCTGAAGCCTCTAATAATATAGGTGCGTTATTTGAAAAGATAGGAGAATATAAAGAAGCATATTACTATTATTCATTAAGTTTAGAAATACGAAAAGAGATTGGGGATGTTGTAGGTCAAGCACATTCTTATAGTAGTATAGGTCATGTAAGGTTACTCCAAGGAAACCTTATTGACGCTAAAAAATATGCGAGAGAAGGTTTTAAGATTTCTAAAAGATTAGGATTTCCTGAATCTATAAGAGATGCAGCGCTTATATTGAGCGGAATATATAAGTATGAAAATAATCCTTCAAAAGAGCTAGAAATGTATAAGCTTTATGTAGAGATGAATGATAGTATCAGTAATGAGGAAACAAAAAAAGTTACAATAAAGCATAATATTAGATATCAATTTGAAAAACAAGCATTAACAGATAGTTTAGGGAGGCTTGAGTCTGAAAAAATTAAGGACTTAAAATATAGTCAAGAAATTGAAGAACAAAAGTTGTATTCTTTTATAGGAATAATAGGGGTTGGT
>JAESTF010000350.1 GCA_016763795.1 Flavobacteriales bacterium | reverse complement strand
TTTAATCAATAGAATTCCTCAGCTCTGCTTCGAGATAAAAGTGTGAAAATTTTAAAAATGTTTTTTAAATAATTATATATCAAATGGGATGTACTAATGGATATACCTTGGGAGAGGGATTATCTAGTTATTTGTTAATCCCATTTTGTAAATGTAATGCATCTCAGATACAAAATGGCTAATTTTGAGGTAACTAACATATATTTTCATGAAACTTAACGTTAACGATACATTTTTAAAAGAACTTCCAGCAGATTCTATTGTAGAGAATAGTATAAGGCAAGTGAATGAATCTTGTTATTCATTTGTAAATCCAACTAAAACGGAAGCCCCAGAAATTGTTCATGTTTCTCCTGACGTAGCAAAAATGTTAGGAATATCAGAAGAAGAAGAAAAATCTGAGGAATTTTTAAAGGTTTTTACGGGGAATAAAATCATAGAAAATACGACTCCTTATGCGATGTGTTACGGTGGGCATCAATTTGGACATTGGGCAGGTCAGCTAGGGGATGGGAGAGCAATTAATTTAGCTGAAATTAATAATGATGGCAAGCAGTGGGCAATTCAATTAAAAGGAGCAGGAGTTACACCATATTCTAGAACTGCAGATGGTTTAGCAGTACTAAGATCTTCAGTTAGAGAATACCTTTGTAGCGAAGCGATGTATCATTTAGGAGTTCCAACAACAAGAGCTTTATCACTTTCATTATCTGGAGATCAAGTGATGAGAGATGTGTTATATAATGGTAATCCAGCTTATGAAAAAGGAGCAATTGTTTGTAGAGTGTCACCTTCTTTTTTGAGATTTGGGAGCTATGAAATTTTTGCAGCCAGAAAAGATCATCAAACATTAAAAATGGTAGTTGATTATACCTTAAAACATTTTTACCCAGAATGTGAACCAAACAAACTAGGTTATATCCAGTTTTTTAAAGCCGTAAGTTTAAAAACCTTGGATATGATTGTTCATTGGCAACGTGTTGGTTTTGTACATGGAGTTATGAATACTGATAACATGTCCATTTTAGGATTAACAATTGATTATGGACCTTATGGTTGGTTAGAAGGTTACGATAAGAGGTGGACACCCAACACAACCGATTCAGAGCACAAACGTTATGCGTTTGGTAGTCAATCGAATATTGGATTATGGAACTTATTAAAATTAGCAAATGCACTTTACCCTTTAATAGAAGATGCAGCACCTTTAGAAGAGATTTTAGCTGACTATAAAAAGCTTTATGCAGGAAAGTATTTAGGAATGATGAAGGCAAAAATAGGTTTGGAAGAGAATCATGAAGACGATTTAAAACTGATTCAAGATTTAGAAACCAATCTTAAGCGTACAGAAACAGATATGACTATCTTCTTTAGAAAATTGAGTAATATTTCTAGAGATATGATTATTGCTGAAAAAGACGAAGTTTCATTTTTAGAAAAAGTATCAGATGCTTTTTATAAACCCGAAGAGCTAAAAGGGGAAGCGTTGTTCTTCTGGAAAGATTGGATGAATCGATATTTAAAGAGATTACAACAAGAATCTTATTCTGATGCTGAAAAAAAAGATAGGATGGATAAAATAAACCCTAAATATGTGTTAAGGAATTATATGTCACAAATTGCTATAGATGCAGCTGATAAGGGAGATTATTCAATAATTGATGAATTATTTAATCTCCTTAAAAAACCTTATGATGAACAGCCTGAAGCTGAAAAGTGGTTTGCGAAAAGACCTGAGTGGGCAAGAACAAAAGTAGGGTGCTCAATGCTTTCTTGTAGTTCGTAACTTAATGTTATTCTGAACAATATTTTCTTAATGCTTTAGCAGTTTAGAAAATGACGTGAAGAATCTATTTTATAAACCAAAATACTTAGACAGAATAGATTCTTCATTTTATTCTGTTCCGAAAATGAATTTTCGACAGAATTTCATTCTGAATGACAAAATTCCTAAAATCCATGTAAATCAAACTCACTTGAATTAACAGTCTCAACTTGTTTTTTCATTTTTTTCTGAATTACATTAAAATGATGCTGTGCATCTTCTGTTACAAAAGTAAACGCAGTTCCAGGGTTTTCTGCACGACCAGTTCTACCAATCCGGTGAACAAAATCTTTAGGAGAACGTGGTAATTCATAATTGATAACAAAAGGTAAAAACTCAATGTCAATACCTCTTGAAAGCAAATCGGTTGTCACTAAAACAGTTAGGTTTCCTGCCTTAAAATTGGTTAACGTTTCTTTTCTATAACCTTGACTTTTTTTACTATGAATTGACCTTGCTTTTACATCATTCTTGCCCAATTTATCAGCTATTAAATCAGCTTGATACCTAGATGATGCAAATACCAATACCTGTTTCATCTCGTGAGTCTTAATCAAATAGCGTAACAATGGACCTCTTTGTTCCTCTGTTACAGTATAAGCCACTTGTTTAATCAATTCAAGATTGGTGGTTTTGGGTTCCACTTTAAAAACTTCAGGGTCATTTAATACAACCTTTCTACATTTTGTACATCAGGGCTCAACGTAGCAGAAAACAAAAGATTTTGACGCTTCTTAGGGAGCATTGCAAATATTTCATCCATTTCATCCTTAAACCCTAGGTTCAACATCTTATCAGCTTCATCTAATACTAATGTAGAAATACTATCTAAGTGTAAAGCATTAGATTTTGCCAACTCAATTAATCTCCCAGGAGTAGCCACCAATACATTTACATTTTGCAAGGCTTGCATTTGCGGATTAATAGAAGAACCTCCAAAAACAGCTAATGACTTTACACGAAAAGGTAAATAAAAGCCAAACGTTCTGAATACTCCTTGAACCTGATCTGCTAATTCTCTAGTGGGAACCAATACCAATACATTTACGTGTCTGTTTTTAGTCGCTGTTTTCCCTTCTAAGTTCATTAAAATAGGCAGAACATAACTGGCCGTTTTTCCAGAACCAGTTTGCGCAATACCTAAAACATCTTTTTTGTTTAGTATAGCAGGAATCGTTTTTTCCTGAATAGGATAGGGCTTTAGATATTTTTCCTTTTCTAATCCTTTAATTAAATGTGTTGAAATTCCTAATGATGAAAATGGCATAATTTATTATTTTTTTACTTAAAAACTAACCTTGAGTAAATTTAATCCTGATGAAGGAGCATTGTGTTTCATAACATCCTCATTAAAATTAATTAATGAATTTTTAATATCTTCTACAGTATAAATCCCATTTCCAACATCAATTAAGGCTGCCATCATTAAACGGACTTGGTAACGTAAAAAACCTTTTGAACTTACTTTAAAAACAAAAGCATTTTCGGGAACAGAACTTCCAGTAAATTTCGTATTACTTTCAATGGAAGCACTAATTATTTCTCTTTCGAAAATAGTATTTTCGGTTGGTTTGGTGGCGTATCGTCTAAAATTGTGTGTACCAACAAATTCCTTAACGGCCTCTTGCATTAATCCAATATCGAGGTGTTCTCCAAAGTTAATTATAAAAGGAGCGTTAAAAGGATGCGATTTTTCACCAAACGAGAAATGATAATGGTATTCTTTAATTTTTGAATGCTGAATGATATTGAATTTAGCATCAATTTCTTTAACCGATTTAGCTCTAATATCAAATGGTAGGTTACTGTTTAATTGTTCGAGTAGGAGAGTAGTATCTATTTCTTCATTTAAGAATAACTCAAAAGCAAAATCATCCGCAGATACCTTAGCATCCGTTCTTCCGCAGCCTAACACCTTAAACCCTTGGTGTTTTAAAATAAAAGAAAATGTTTTGTTAATCATTCCTTCAACACTTTTTAAACCGGGCTGAATTTGCCAACCATGGTAACGAAAGCCAAGAAATTCGATGTGTATGAGGTAAAATTTAGTCCAACGAGCCATAACGCGAAAATAGGGAAATAAAGTCGCTTGATTTTTTATTCTTGATTTTAGAGTTTCTGCTATTAATCATAAAGGTTAATAAATAATGTAAGCTAGATTTATGGAGTTTATTTAGAGGGTTCGTTAACGCTAATATATGTAGTGCGTTCAGTTTATTTTTTTAAAAAAAAAGTAATGATTTTTGTGAGTAATCCTCCGTTACAGCACCAACTTAGTAGTGAAAACAATGTCAATTTATAAAGCGATAATACATTTCGCTAATATGCTATTAAAAAGCATTAGCTAAAATTATAGCATAACTTCAGCAAGTTTCAAAAAGCTAAAATACCAGCAACTATTATAGAGATCTTTGTTGGAAAATCGTTATTCTTTTAAAACTTTTAATGTTTTAGTTTCTCCGTCAGCTATTTCTAATTTTAAAAAGTAAATACCTTTAGGAGCATCTAAATCAAAGTTTATATGATGAGTTGATTTATAGTTTTGAGTTAATACAACCTGTCCAACAGTATTAGTGATAAGAAGGTTAATGTTAGAGTTAGTTTCTTCTAAGTCAATATTAATAGACCCAGTTGTTGGATTTGGGTAAACTGAAAGGTTTGACAAGTTGTTTTCTTCTATTCCTACGGAACAAGGATTGCAATTTGTACTGAAACTAGCTGAAGCAGGAATGTTTCCCCATGTAGAAGAAGAGTAGATTGTATTATCAACTTCAATACAAGTTAAGTTTGAGTTTTGTACAGTATTAAAAGTAGTAAAATTAAGGTTGTTGCCATTTTTCACGTTTAAACAAGTTAATTGGTTAGACATGCAGAATAATTCTGTTAGCAGATTGTTTTGAGAAACATTAATAACTGCTAATGAGTTTTGAGAACAGATTAATCTTTTTAAAATAGCATTGTTTGATGTGTTTAGACTTGTGAGTTGGTTATTACTGCAAACTATAAATTCTAGATTAATATTTTGAGATAAATCAAGACTGGTTAGAAGATTGTTCTGACATTCTAATTCATACAAATTTTCATTCTGAGATAAATCCAGGGTTGTTAAAAGATTATTTTCACAATGTAAACCAATAAGAGTCGGGTTTTGTGTTAGATTTATTGTTGTGAGTTGGTTGTTAGCACAGCCTAAAATTTCTAATGAGGAGAAATCGGTGATGCCGGTTAAGTCTGTTATGTTATAGTTGGGAATTTGTAAATCATTAATGGAACTTATCGTTAGTGTTAATACTTGTCCATCATGTACAACATCATAACCTAAATCAATTAAAGCCTGTTCAAAATTAGCATCTGGTATTGCTGTAGTTTGAGCATTAGTTAAGATTGATAATGATATAATTAATAAAATTGACAGAGTTGTTTTCATAGTTTAAAAATCTATTATTCTCACTAAATGTAAATTTTTTTATGGTGAAAGGCAGGGAAAATTTCATTTATTTATTTAACGGTAACCTTTTGGGTTTTAATGGCCGTTTTGATGTTTGTCAACGTACTTGTTGGTCGAGTTTTAATGCGATTTACATTGTGTTAACGAAATTAGTCTTTTTATATCGTAAGATCAAGGGTTTAAAAGGTCATTTTGTCGAATAATTTTTTTTATTCAAAAAAAAGGTTCACTTTTGCAGTCGCTAACCAAAAAATGGATAGCATTGTGAACCAGCCAATTGGTTAAAACACTCCAGCGAATAAGTCCCGCTAAAACGTTTTATACCAGTTCGGTATAAAATATATAATATGACATTTAAAGACTTAGGTTTAAGTGATGAACTACTTAAAGCCGTAACTGCAATGGGGTTTGAAAAACCCTCAGAAATTCAAGAAAAATCAATTCCAGACTTATTAACGACTGAAAGAGATTACGTAGGGTTAGCCCAAACAGGAACAGGTAAAACTGCTGCTTTTGGTTTGCCAATGATTCAGAATATTGATACTGATTTTAGAGCGATACAAGGATTAATTCTTTGTCCAACGCGTGAATTGTGTATACAAATAGCAAGAGAGATGACCTCTTATGCTAAGTATTCTGACGGAGTAAAAATTGTAGCTGTTTATGGAGGAGCAAGTATCCAGGATCAAATTAGAGCAATTAAAGCTGGAGCTAACATTATTGTTGGAACACCAGGAAGAACAATAGATTTAATTAATAGAAGAGCATTAAAATTCGATAGTGTATCTAAAGTAGTTTTAGATGAAGCGGATGAAATGCTGAACATGGGTTTTAAAGAAGATATTAATGAAATCTTAGAATCTACACCAGCATTTAAAAGAACATGGTTGTTTTCTGCAACGATGCCTCGTGAAGTTGAGCGTATTGCAAGTAGTTACATGGAAGATCCTATTAAAGTAACTGTAGGAACAAAAAACAGTAGTGCA
>JAESTF010000367.1 GCA_016763795.1 Flavobacteriales bacterium | reverse complement strand
AATGACCAGAGGACGAGAATTTTCGTCATAGACCAAGGGAGCACGCGCCGTATCAAAATACGATTTTTTACCGAGACAAGGACCACAGAGCGTTCCTTCAGCAACAAATCGCCCGGATGAATGTTCAAACGGCATGCCGCACGTCTCACACCAGGGCGCATCAAGAAATTCAAGTTTCTGCCAGACTTCAGCACTCAGATGCCCCGAAACATCAACAAGTGTTCCAGCTATCGGACAGGCAGGCGGCCATAATGCGTTCAACAGATATGTTTTCAAACCTGCCATCACCTTGCTCTTTGGCCCAATCCACCCCAATTGGTCAGTTCTGAGGCCGGGTGGTTTCCCACTTGGCAAGACTGAGATATATGCCAGCCTCCTTGCTCAAATTGGCAAGAGATAACTTCAACTGCAGAATAAGGCTTTTGCGATGAAAACCGGTGCTGAGATTCGACCATTAACAATCGACCATTTCTCGACATGGTTGCCGCTGTGGCTTGGGTTCTTGAAGTTTTATAAAAAAGACCTTTCTGAAAGCCATAATAAACTTGTGTTCGAACGCATCACCGGTACGGGGGATCATTCCGGTTTTGGTCTCTGGAAAAACGATATGATGATCGGTTTTGTTCATTACATGCCGATGCAATCGACATGGGAGCCTGAATTGACGGTTTATCTTGAAGACCTGTTCGTCAATGAAGACGCGCGTGGTACGGGCGGAGGGCGCTTGCTGATTGAAGCTGTCGAAAAAGCAGCGCATGCGCTGGGCGCTACGAATGTCTACTGGCATACAGAAAATTACAGTGATCGCGCACGTCAGCTTTATGACAAATTGGCGGTTTTGACTGACTATGTTCGCTACGATCTGGCTATATCTTCGACCTGACTGGACCATCTGGAATGAACCCCTCACCTGCACCACAGCTGTTTGATCGCCTATTGCTCAAGCAACGCCGCAATCGCTCTGCGGGCATTATACACAAATACGACTTCTTGGTGCAACGGGCATTTGATGACATCTGTGATCGTCTTGAATCCGTAACCCGGGATTTTGACAAAGCCCTGATCATGGGCGGTGGGCCAGGCCTCGTCGAAATGCTCGAAACCCGTCACGCCCGCAGTAAAATTGACTGGCTTGTCCAGAGCGATCTGTCCCCGGCCATCACGAAACGTCTGGGTTCATCACAGGCGAATGCCGCTCATCTGTCACTCGACGAAGAGAACCTGCCATTTATCGACGAATGCCTGGACCTCGTCATCGCACCCATGGGTCTTCACTGGACCAATGATTTGCCCGGCGCTCTGGTTCAGATCAATCGCGCCCTGAAACCGGACGGCTTCTTCATTGGCTCCATACTGGGCGGTTCAACATCGACCGAGCTCAGACAGTCCCTGCTCGCGGCTGAAACAGAATTGACCGAGGGTGCCAATTCCCGCATCTCGCCTTTTGCGGGCACTTTCGACATGGCATCCTTGCTCCAGCGGGCGGGTTTTGCCTTGCCTGTCACCGATGTAGACCGGGTCACCGTTCGCTATGACAATGCCTTTGCATTGATGGCCGATCTTCGCGGTATGGCAGAAACCAGTGTCTTGTTTGATCGCCCAAGAACGCCGGCCAGTCGTGCATTATTTGTCAGGATGGCCGAGATATATGCGGAACGCTTTTCAGACGCTGATGGCCGTATCCGGGCGACTTTCGAGATCATTCACCTTGCAGGCTGAGCCCCTCACCCGGACCAGCCAAAACCTTTGCGCCCCGGTTCGGCAAGGACGCGGTTGGCAGATGCCCTGGGAGTCATGGAAAAACCGGCCGGGGAAAAAGCGGGCTAGGGCTGGTCGTCGCTCTCGCCCAATAATGCATCGAGAACTGCACAGTGCGCCTCTCCATCACTATGGCAGTGACTGATCAGACCATCGAGGGCATCGGCGATCTTATTGAGTTCGTTTAGTTTATTGGCAACAAGCTCACGATGACGTTCAGCTATATGTCTCGCCTCGGAACATGAGATGTCCTTTGCCGCCGCAAGGACCAGCAATTCCTGCGTCGTTTCTAGACTGAAGCCAAGATCCCGAGCCTGTCGAACAAAGCGCAACTGCCTGACATCATTATCCTTGTAAACACGCCGCCCATTACTCGAGCGCTCGGGCTTGGACACCACACCGCTTCGCTCGTAATAGCGAATGGTTTCAATGTTCACGCCGCTGATACGAGACGCTTCGCCTATACTGATATTGGACATGACAAGCTTATTGATCCTGTAGTTACTACAGCTTCTAGAATGACGTTATGTCTGTTCAAAAATCAAGCATTCCTTTTCTGAGAAACTCAGCCACAGCAGGTGGAGTCATCGGCTCATTTGCCGCTCTTTTAAGCGCATCTTGCTGTGTGCTTCCGCTCCTGTTGATCCAGGCAGGTGTCGCGACAGGACTGGTCGCACAACTTTCCTGGTTTGCCTCGCACAAGGATCAGATTTTTGCCGTTTCTGTAATTGCCTTGCTGGTTTCCATGGGTCTTTCACTGACGAATGGAAACGCATCCAGAAAGCTTATGATCTGGTGGGTAATCGCTATCGTGGTCCTGGCCGCAGCTTACTTTTCACCGAGTTACGAAACGGATATAAAGCAATGGATATTGGAAATATGGGGTTGATGAAAATGTCAAAAATCCTTGTCACTCCCACATCAACGATCACATGCCCAAAATGCCAGGCCGTTCAAAAAGACCTGATCATGCCCCTCGATTACTGCCAGTTTTACTGGGATTGCCCGACCTGCAAAGCCGTCATCAAGCCATTAAAGGGTGATTGTTGTGTGTATTGTTCCTATGGGACACATGCATGCCCGCCCGTGCAGGAAGCCGGCGGAAAATCCTGCTGTGGCTAGCCTAGAAGGGCGCGCCTGCATCATTGAACATTTCCATCACGGCAGGGCCAATAATCATCAAGGCACCTACACCAATGATAGAAATGAGCACGGCAATGATTGAGTACTCAACCGCAGTACTGCCGCTTTCGTCTTTCAGATAGCGGGACAAAAACTTCGCTATAGCCGATCTCTCAGCTCTGCTGCCAAGGGCCTGTCTGCCGCTGACATGTTGTAATCTTTCAGTTTGTATTTGCTTACCCATGCGAGTTCCTGCCCCTCCAGAGGCTGGGGAAATCCATCCCAGGTTCGGCACAAGAACAGCGGCATGACGATGTGGAATGTTTCGTAGGCATGGGAGACAAAGGCAAACGGATGCAAGCATCGTTCACACGGTTCCACGCCCAATTCTTCTCGTAATTCTCGTACAACTGTTTGCTCCGGTGTTTCCCCGGCTTCAATTTTTCCGCCAGGAAATTCCCAAAGACCCGCCATCGATTTACCCTCGGGACGTCGCGCAATCAGTATGCGTTCATCGACATCCAGCAACGCACAGGCTGCGACATGGATAACCGGCTTAGAGCCATTCATCGTCATCCTAGAAAAACTCCGTTAATTTCGCGTGCAGATTTTTAAACAAACTCAGAATATCGCTAACTTATTCAGGTTCAGCAGGGTTTTCTAGCAACACATCATCTTCAACTTCCAGTAATTCTGGTACCGGCAATGCTAAATCTGACCGCGATATCTCTGCCGTTGCGCGCAATCCGTCCACTAAAGATTCCAATTGCTCGAATGTATAAAAACGGACGATGTTAGGCCGAACAGATT
>JAESTF010000349.1 GCA_016763795.1 Flavobacteriales bacterium | reverse complement strand
TTAATAATATTCTTGACTTCTACTTTAGAAATTCTTCTAACAAGATAGCCATTTCTTTTTGAATTTGCAAGGCTGAATTTCGAGCTGCTGCTGCAAAATTTTCATCATTACCTGCATATATAATTCCTCGTGAAGAATTCACTAATAAGCCACAATCTTTATTCATTCCGTATTTACATACTTCAGATAAAGAACCTCCTTGTGCTCCAACTCCTGGAACTAATAAAAAGCTATCCGGAACAATACTTCTAATTTCTGCAAACATTTCTGGACGAGTTGCACCAACAACGTACATCAAGTTTTCATCATCTCCCCATTGTTTTGATTGCTTTAACACTCTTTCAAATAATTTCTCATTTCCATTATCAAAAAACTGAAAATCATCTGCACCTTTGTTAGAGGTCAACGCTAAAAGAATCACCCATTTATCTTTAATTTCTAAAAATGGCTCTACCGAATCATTCCCCATATATGGTGCAACTGTAACCGAATCAAAATTTAAGGTTTCTAAAAATGCTTTTGCATACATTTTAGAGGTATTTCCAATATCTCCCCGCTTCGCATCTGCAATGGTAAAAATATCTTTAGGAATATAATCAATTGTTTTTTCTAACGACTCCCAACCTTTAGCTCCTAAACTTTCATAAAAAGCAGTATTGGGCTTATAGGCTACACACAAATCTTTTGTCGCATCTATTATCTGTTTATTAAACTCAAATATAGGGTCTTCTTCTTTTAGTAAATATTGCGGAATTTTAGTAATATCAGTATCTAAACCAATACACAAAAAAGATTTTTTTTGTTTGATTTGATTGATTAATTCTTGTTTTGTCATCTTTCTTCTTTTTTTCATCACTGCAAGTATTTTGCGAAAGCAAAAACTGAAAATAATCTCATTCTATTAATAAGATTCTCAATAAAGCTGAGAATAACATTAATCATCTAATCCTGCAGCAAGTTTCTCTGTATTCTCAGCAATTTTTAATTGTTCTACTATTTCATCAATATCTCCTGCAATAATATTATCTAAACTGTATAATGTTAGACCAATTCTATGATCTGTTACTCTTCCTTGAGGGTAATTATACGTTCTAATTTTTGCAGACCTATCTCCTGTAGAAACTTGCGATTTACGTTCTGTTGCTCGTTCTAATTCCTTTTTAATTACTTCTGCTTCATAAAGTCGAGCTCTCAAAACTTTTAATGCCTGTGCGTAATTTTTAATTTGAGACCTTCCATCTTGACACTCTACCACAGTATTTGTTGGAATATGCGTTAAACGTACTGCAGATTCCGTTTTATTTACGTGCTGACCACCAGCTCCAGATGATCTATAAGTATCTTTCCTAATATCTTCTTTTCTAACTACAATATCAACTTCTTCTGCTTCTGGTAAAACAGCAACTGTAACTGCTGATGTGTGCACTCTTCCTTGTGTTTCTGTTTTTGGAACGCGTTGTACTCGGTGTACTCCTGATTCAAATTTCAGCACTCCATAAACACTATCTCCTTCTACACTAAATGAGACCTCCTTAAAACCACCAGAAGTACCTTCTTGCATGGTCATCGTTTCCGTTTTCCAACCTTTACGTTCTAACCACTTAATATACATTCTGTATAAATCTCCAACAAAGATACTTGCTTCATCCCCTCCTGCACCTGCTCTAATTTCTATAATAACATTTTTACTATCTTCCTCATCTTTCGGAATCAACATAACTTTCACTTCCTCATCCATCTTTGCCTTCTCAGTAAGCAACTCATCTAGTTCCATCTTCGCCATGTCAACAAATTCCTTATCGGTTTCTGTTGCTATAATTTCTTTTGAAGACTCAATGTTATCTATCACATCTTTATAACGATTGTAAACTTCTACAATCGTTCCCAACTCTTTGTATTCTTTATTAATCTTTACGTAACGAGTCATGTCCGAAATAATCTCGGGATCCACAATTTGTTCGCTAACCTGATCATAACGAATACTAATCTGTTCTAATTTCTTTAATAAACTCATATTCTATTAGTTATAAACAAACTCTCCAAATTCACTTTTAATCGTCAATTGTTTCTTTCCTTGAGCTTCTACTCTACCAACAATTTTTGCATCAACATTAAATGATTTTGAAATAGCAATAATATCGTTTGCAATTTCTTGAGGAACGTAAATTTCCATTCTATGTCCCATATTAAACACTTTGTACATTTCTTTCCAATCTGTACCCGATTGTTCATGTATCATCTTAAATAATGGTGGCACATCAAACATATTATCTTTTACAATTTGTAAATCATCTACAAAATGTAAAATTTTAGTTTGAGCTCCTCCACTACAATGAACCATTCCATGGATATCTCCACTATGGTTATCTAATATTTTTTTAATGATTGGTGCGTAAGTTCTTGTTGGAGACAATACCAGTTTACCTGCATTCAATTCAGATCCTTCAACAGCATCCGTTAATCCATAGCTTCCAGAATAAGCTAAATCACTCGGTACACTTGAATCAAATGTTTGAGGGTATTTTTCACCTACCGATTTATTAAACACATCATGTCTTGCAGAAGTTAATCCATTACTTCCCATCCCTCCATTATATTCTGTTTCATATGTTGCTTGACCAAAAGATTCCAGACCTACAATTACATCTCCTACAGAAATATTTGCATTATCAACAACATCTGCTCTTTTCATCCGACAAGTAACTGTTGAATCAACAATAATTGTTCTTACTAAATCTCCAACATCAGCAGTTTCTCCTCCTGTTGAATAAATTCCAATACCTTGGCTTCTTAAATCTTCTAACAATTCTTCTGTACCATTAATTAACTGAGCTAGTACTTCTCCAGGTATCAAGTTTTTATTTCTTCCAATAGTAGATGACAATAAAATATTATCTACTGCTCCTACGCATAACAAATCATCAATATTCATAATTAATGCATCTTGAGCAATTCCTTTCCAGACTGTAATATCTCCAGTTTCTTTCCAATAAGCGTAAGCTAAAGATGATTTTGTTCCTGCACCATCTGCATGCATAATCACACAGTAATTGGTATCACCCGTTAAATGATCTGGAACAATTTTACAAAAAGCTTTAGGAAATAAGCCTTTATCAATATTTTTTATTGCATTGTGTACATCCTCCTTATCGGCTGAAACACCCCGTTGCATATACCTTTCAGATTTATCCATTCCTCTCAATTTTATACAAAAATAATACTCTAAAGTTTGTTAACATATAGATATAAAAAAAACATCCTGAAAGTTATCAGGATGTTTTTCTATATATGTTAATAAGCTATTTAGTTCCTTCTGGAGCAGTTGCAGGTGGAACAAAGTCATCACCAATTACTTTGAAATCTGTACGTCTATTACGCTGTAAAGCAACATCTTTTTCTTCTTTTGTTGGTAACTTACCAATATATGTAGAAGTTAATACAACTCCACCAATACCTTTAATTGGCTCATTCTCTCCCATTCCTTTCGCTTTAATTCTATCAGGATGGATACCTTTTTCTTTTACTAAATAATCCACACAAGATTGAGCTCTTTTTTGAGATAATCTCTGATTTGCAGGGGTAGAACCTCTATGATCTGTATGAGATCTTAATTGAATAATTAATGTTGGATTTTCCGACATAATATTATACAAGAAGTTTAGCGAATCTTTGTATTGCGGTTGCAAATCCCATTTAGCTGTTTTATATTCAATCAATGGTAATTTAATAACTACATCTTGAAAAGGTTGTAACGCATATTCGTGAAAGAATTTTTTAGATCCTTCTAAACCTACAGTCGTTTCTTTTCCTTTAGCCACTAAATACTTTTGTTTCTCAACAACCAAAGAGTATGATGTCTCTTTGTTTATATACCTATTTGGTCCGTTCTCAACAAAAAAGAAATTACCATTTTCATCAGTTGTAGTTTCAGCAGAACTACCATCAGTTCCTATTAATTTAATTTTAGCATTTGCCAGCGTTTTCCCACTTTCCACATCTTTCACAACACCTTCTAAAGAAAATAACATTGGAGGTAAATAAAACTCCCAAATATCATCTCCACCTTTACCACCTTCTCTACTTGTCGTAAAAAATCCTCTATCTTTATTTCCTTCAAAAACAATTCCGAAATCATGTGATTCAGAATTCATAGGAACTTTTAAGTTCTCCACTCCACTCCACTGATTAGCTCCTGTGCTAGTTGCTTTAAAAATATCTAAACCTCCCATACCTAAATGTCCTGTAGATGAAAAGTACAACTCTCCGTTTTCTCTAATGTAAGGAAACATTTCATCTCCTGCTGTATTAATTTCAGAACCTAAGTTAGTTGGTTGTGACCATGTTTTTGCTTTCTTATCATACGTTACATACCATAAATCCTTACCGCCTTGTCCTCCTGGCATATTTGATGCAAAAATCAATACTTTATCATCTGGAGAAATAGCTGGATGACCAACCGTAAATGTATCTTCTGTTATCGGAATTATTGTAGGCTCCCCCCATTTTTTCCCTTGTTTTTTAGACCAAAAGAGGCTACATCCCATTACACCTTTATTTTCTACACCACATCTTGTAAAATACATTGTATTCCTTTTTTTGTTTAAACAAGAAGCTCCTTCACTTGCTGGTGAGTTAACTGCCTCATTTAATACAACTGGCTCACTCCATTTACCTTTCTTATCTCTTTTTGTTTGATAAATATCAGAAAAATTCATTCCTGTAACATCAGAAACTTCAGCTCCTGCAGAACCTTGTCTTGTTGAAGTAAAATATAATTCCATATTTTTCTTATCAGCAAAAACTGGAGAAAAATCGTAATCTTCAGAATTTAATAATGGCATTGGATTAACAATAATTCTTGTTTTTTCGTCTTTCCATTGCTTCGCTAACTCACATGACTTAACACCATCTTCGCCTCTTTTATCACTTGGGTTTGCAGCTTTATATTTGTTATATTGAACAATAGCATCTTCATACCTTCCTTGTCCTTTATAAAT
>JAESTF010000348.1 GCA_016763795.1 Flavobacteriales bacterium | reverse complement strand
TTCTTCTATAGCATTAATAATATCATCAAGATCATCTTCATCTGCTCTTCTTGTATCAAAAAATCGTCTTCCTTTCAAAAAATTCACCACCCCATTGTGAGTCTGGTAATTTTTTATGTAATCATTAAAGTCAATAGGTTTTTTCTTTAACAATTCCATAAAATTCTTTCGCTCTTGTATAAAATGGTATTCAGATGTAATTCTATCTATAGGATGCCTAAGCATCATGAAAATGGTATACTTTTTATACTGATCAATATTTTTTGAGTCAAAAATATCTCCAGCATTAGATTTCTTTGTTTTTACTTGAATATGTCGATAAAAAAAATCAACCTCAGTTTGCCAATATGATTCATATATAGCAGTATTAATTGTAGTCCCGCCCGTTTTAGGTATATGAATAAAAATAGTTTCCTTTTCCATAGTTTTTTTAATAACAGTAAAAATACAAACATTTTAGTTATCTTATAACATCAATAAAACGATAGTCTAATTAGGGTTTTTATTAAAAACAATAAACCCTTTGTTTGTATAAGTGAAAAATTTAGTTTATAACTTTAATTATCAAATGTCAATGATTAGACATATTATAAACTATTTATAGGTAAATTCGCACCAATATTAATAATTTAAACAAAATATTTATGAAACAAAAATTACAAATTTTAACGAAAATCGCTTTTGTTTTTCTAGCTTTTCTAGGATTAGCAAAAGGTGCAGATGCTCAGTGTGTTGCTGGTGAAGTAGAGGTATTTCTTGATGTTACTACTGATACATGGGGTTACGAACTTTATTGGGAGTTAGCTCCAACAGGTTCTGCTTGTGGTACTGCTGCAATTTTTGCCGGAGGTAATACTGCTGTTGGTTGTGCTGGAGGTGGTGGTCAAGTTGCTGCGGGTACTGACCCAGGAGCTTATCCGAATAGTGCGACAACTACTGAGCCACAGACAGCTACTGGTTTTTGTTTAACTATTGGTAACGATTATGACATCATTATGATTGATGATTGGGGTGATGGAGGAAATACTATCACAAGTGTAGCTCAAAGTGTTAATGCTGTTCCGACTAGTGGTACTGAAACATTTACTTTTACTGCTGTAGCTCCACCAGTTGGTCCTGATGCTGTAATGACTACTTCTGCACCAGAATATACAATTTATCCTCTTGTACAAGTTGGTAACATTGTAAGTAATGGTAATATTGAAAACATTGGAGTAGCTGATGCTACTGGTGTTACGATGACTGTAAATGTTTATGAATTAACAGGTCAAACTGTAGTATATACTGCTACTTCTGCATCTGGTACAGTAACTATTGGTGCAAATAACAACTTTACAGTGCCTGGATTTACTCCAACTACTGTAGAAAATTATTTTGTAGAATATATTGCTTCTATTACAGAAACTGATGACAATATGGTTAATGATACTACAGGTTACATTATTCAGGTAAGTGATTCTACATTCGCAAGAGATGATGCTAACATTAATGGTGTTTCTGGAGGTTTAGGAATTGGTGCAGGAGCTGCTGCTAATGGTAAATTAGGACAAATGTTTGCATTAACTGTTTCAGATACGTTAACATCTGTAGATGTATTCTTAAGAAACACAAATAGTCTTTTATATGGACAGCCTTTAGTTATTGAATTATATGATGTAGTTGCAGGATTCCCTAATACTTTATTAGCTAGTTCAACATCTATCACTTTAGATTCAACTGAAAACACATTATGGAATGTAGATTTTTCTGATTACTATATGGTTGCAGGTGAATATGCTGTTGTTGTTAATGAAACTGATTCTAACATTACAATAGGTACTACAACAGCTGTCTTTACTACTGGTGCAGGATTTGTTTCTTGGGCAGGTAATAATGGTGGAGCTTGGTCAAATAACGAGGATTTTAATTTTAATGTTTCTTACGTATTAAGACCAAATTTTGGTGTAGTTGACATAGTTACTGGAATTACAGAAATTGAAGCTAGTGCATGGGAAGTTTATCCTAATCCTGCTACTGACAACATTATAATTAATGATATCATTAGTGGAAGTACTATCGAAATCTTTAATAATTTAGGACAAGTAGTTTACACAGAAATTACTCGTTCTACTAAAGCAAATATTAATGTAGCTGATTTTACTAATGGTATTTATACTATTAAAGTTACAGGTTCTGATAATGTATTATCAAAATCGTTTGTAAAACAATAATATTTATTATTGAAAATTAGTAAAGGCTCTACAACTTTGTAGAGCCTTTTTTTATCTTAACTGTTTTTTTATTCAATACCTTTACCTTAAAAACAATTACATGAAATATTTATGCTTCTTAGTACCAGTCTTCTTATTAATTGGTTGTAAAACTCAAAAAGAAAACACCACCCATTCTACACTAAGAAGAAACCAATTAGAAGGAACAGTTTTAGAAGTAGTTAAAAGAATTAGTAGAAAATCGCAAGAAACAGTTAGTGAATATTTCCTTAAATTAAATGATGAAAATTACTATATAAAATTTAATGAAGGTTACGTTACTAAACTAGAAATTAAAAAACACTTAAAGCAAAAAATAATTATAAAGGGTGAAATAAAAACTGGAAAATGGGAAAAAGATAAACCTGGGTCAATTAGCAAAGGAACCCCACCTAAAAAAGCTAGAGTTGGTAAATATATTGTTATTTATAAAATATACGATTAATAGTACACCTCAAAAACAATACAAAATTTACCTTATATTTTTAAGCACTCTTTTAATATTAAGTCCTTAGTCTTCTCAAAAAAAAGATTACATTTTCTCGTATTTTAAATAATAGAATTACTAAGCATCCAAATAGATTACCCTACAGCTTCAATATGTCTTTTAATAGCTTGGTAAGTTCTTTCAATATTATTGTCTAAACCAATAGAAATACGAACCAATCCATCAGATAAGCCCATTGCCGTTCTTTCTTCTTCAGGTATCTCAGAAGAAGTGCTTCCGCCTGGTGCACTAAACAATGTTTTGTAAGAACCTAAACTTACCGCTAAATAACCAACATTATCATCTTGCATCTTTTCCATTAATAAGTTTGCTTTATCGCTAGTTTTCATATCGATAACAAACAAACCTCCAAAACCAAATTCAACATTCATCATACGTTTCATCGTTTCGTGTTGTGGATGGTTTGATAAACCAGGATAAACAATTTTGTACCCATCTTCATTCAACTTAGTGGTTAAATACAAAGCATTTGAACTGTGTTACTTCATTCGAATGTGTAATGTTCTTAAATTCTTTAAAATACTTGAGGAACGGAAACTATCTAAAACAGGTCCCAATAGCATAGCTGTACCACTATTTACATCATACAATGAATCGATAAACTCATGTGATGCGCAAACTGTTCCTGCAACACAATCACTCATTCCGTTAATAAATTTGGTCATACTGTGGACCACGATATCTGCTCCTAATTTAGCTGGAGAAAATATCATTGGAGAAAAAGTATTGTCAACAATTAACTGACAATTATTTGCTTTAGCAATTTTAGAAAGCTCAGCAATATCAGAAACTTCTAACATTGGATTACTGATTGTTTCGCAAAAAATAATTTTAGTATTTGGAGTAATTGCAGCTTTAACTTGCTCTAAATTAGTAGTATCTACAAAAGTTGTATTAATGTTAAACTTTGGTAAATAGTTTTTCATAAAAGCATATGTACCACCATAAATCGTTCTACTCGAAACAATTGCATCTCCAGCACTACATATTTGCATTATAGCAGAAGTTATTGCTCCCATTCCCGATGCCATTACAGAAGCACTTTCTGTTCCTTCCATTTCTGCCAATGCCATAGATAAATACCTATTGGTTGGGTTCCAGTGCCTTGAGTATAAATAACAACCTTCAACTTCTCCCTCAAAAACACCTTCCATTGTTCCTGCTCTTAAAAAAGTATAGGTAGAAGAATCTGTTATTGAAGGGTTTACACCTCCATACTCACCAAAATATTGTAAATCTTGTATATTATCTGCTGGATTAAATTTCGACATAGTAAATCATTTAAAATTTTATTTTGTAAAGGTTATTACTTTTAGAATAATATTCTAATTATAAGCACCTAATTATCTATTGAATTTAATAGGTTAAAGCTGCTATTTTGATATTATATTTGCTGCACAATGAGTAAAACGGATGTAATAATTATTGGAGGTGGGGCAGCAGGGATATTTGCAGCTATAAATATTGGCGCAAACGATCCTAATTTAAAAGTTGTTGTTTTAGAGAAAACGACTAAGTTGCTTTCTAAAGTAAAGGTTTCTGGAGGGGGAAGATGTAACGTTACTCATGCCTGTCTTGATCCTAAAGAATTGGTGAAATTTTACCCTAGAGGAGAGAAAGAATTGCGAGGGCCTTTTCATCAATTTCAGCCAGGAGATACTATTGCTTGGTTCGCTGATAGAGGAGTTGAGTTGAAAATTGAGGATGACGGAAGGATGTTTCCTATTACTAATGATTCGCAAACGATAATTGATTGTTTTATTAACGAAATAGAGAAATACAATATTGATATTCGTTATCAATCAGCAGTAGAAAGTATTAATCATTCTGAAAATGGTTTTGAACTTCAATTACAGAATGGAGCCTTAACCTGCGATAATTTGATTATTGCTTCCGGTGGTTTTCATAAGGAAGAAGGATATGGTTTTATGAAGAATCTTAAACATACTATTATACCTCCCAATCCATCGCTGTTTACATTTAATTTACCGAAAAATGATTTGTTGACTTTACAAGGAGTGGTTGTTAATGTGGAAATTAAGATATTAGGAAGTAAGTTTATTGAGCAAGGTCCTTTATTGGTTACTCATTGGGGAGTTAGTGGACCTGCCGTTTTAAAGTTATCATCTTGGGCGGCTCGCTTATTAAATGAAAAAAATTATGAGTTTGATTTTATGGTAAATTGGTTACCTAATCATTCTGAAGAAAGCTTAAAAGAGTTGTTTGCTTCTTACAAGCAAAATTTTGGCAATAAAAAAGTAATGAACCAATTTGAACTGGAGATTCCTAAAAAGCTAAAATTGTTTTTATTACAAAAAGCAGGAATAAGCACTGAATTAAAATGGGCAGAAGTCAATAAAAAACAACTAAATAGATTAACACAGCTTTTAACAGCAGACATTTATCCTTCTAAAGGGAAAACAACATTTAAACAAGAATTTGTGAGTTGTGGTGGTGTTCAATTAAATGAAGTTAATTTTAAAACCATGGAGAGTAAATTAGTTCATAATCTCTACTTTGCTGGTGAAGTTTTAAATGTTGATGCATTAACTGGTGGTTTTAATTTCCAAAATGCTTGGACTACAAGTTGGATTACTGCGAGAAGTATTACTAATAATTAAAGAAGTAAAATGTCAGTTCGAATGAAATTCTGTAAGAATTTTGTTTAGTTTATGCTGAGCGTAGCCGAAGTAAGAACCTCATAGTACAAAATTATTAGTTCTCTATACAATTCATTGCTATCCTTTGATAAAATCAGGGTAGCAATAAATTACTCGAACTGACAATGATTTTATACTCAACAAAAGAAAAAGTAATCTTCATTTGCTACTTTACCTAATGCTTTAAAGTGTTTTTTGATTTCCTCTTGTGCGTTAGAATTAGCAACAGTAACAATACTTTGAGCATTATCTATATACTCTAATTCTGTAAATGATAACATTTTTTGATCATAAATGTGTTTACCAATTTTTTTAGGATTATCACAAATCCAATAAAATTTAATTTCCTTTTTAATTAATATTTGAGCCAAAGATTTTCCTTTTTTTCCTGCTCCCCAAAGGACTAGGTTTTTATTTTGATTATAATCTAAGGTTAAAAAGTAGTGTGCTTTAATTTTTATAAAGGTATTGTCAGCATAGTTTTCATCCGTACGAGAAGTTCTTGTTGCATAATCTCTCCAATGATGTAATATTTTATCACAAGGAATTATTTTTAATCCATTCAAATAAAAACGAAAAACTAAATCATAATCTTCAGGGTAGTTATTTGGATTGAAGGCATCACATTTTTCTAAATCTTCTCGATAAGCCATCCAGCAGGGAGAAGGGATAACACATTCTTTATAAATTGCTGTAAAATTAGACCCTCTTGCTGTTAAGTTATTTAACCAGTTTTCATAGTTCTTAAAACCGTCACCTAATGCTTTTTCAGAAAAATATTGAACTAATCCAGTAGCGATATTTCCTTGTCCAGCATTTAATAAATTACCACTTAAAACAGTTAATTTATCTTCTGTCATTATATCGTCAGAATCCATTCTGCTAATAAACTCTCCTGAACTTTTTGAGTAAGCTAAACGTAAGGCTTCAATTATTCCTTTCCTGTTATTTTTAAATACTTTTATTCGATTATCTTGTTTTGAATATTTAGTTAAAATTGCTAAACTATTATCCATAGATCCATCATCTATAGCTAATAATTCCCATTTTTTATAAGTCTGGTTTAGAATAGAATCCATACACTCATTTAAAAATTGAGCAGTATTTTTAACTGGCATTATTATACTAACCAAGGGGTTTTTCATAATTCAAAAATCGGAATTTTACGGAACTATTTCTAAAATTTGTTGATGTCATTCTGAACAATATTTTGTAGGTAATTTATTACCGATACAAAATAAAGTGAAGAATCTAAAAAATAGAAGGTTGTAATTAGATTCTTCACTTTATTTTTCTTGATGCTTTCGCTTATCAGAAAAATTATCGTTCAGAATAACATAGTCAATCGTTTCCTTTACCTTTGTTCTTTATGAAAAAAACAGTTACTATTATTGGAGGTGGCCCCGCAGCAATGTTATTGGCGTCACATTTAGATTCTGAGCTGTTTAATGTTACCATCTTTGAGCGAAATAAAGCACTCGGACGAAAGTTTTTGGTTGCTGGGAAAGGAGGATTTAATTTGACTCACTCCGAAAATTTAGAGCAATTTATTACAAGATATACTCCTTCTGAATTTTTGATAGAAGCACTTACAGTTTTTAATAATAATGATTTAAGAGCTTGGTTAAAATCGTTTGACATCCCAACTTTTATAGGTAGTAGTAAGCGTATTTATCCTGAAAAAGGAATTAAACCTATTGAGGTGTTAACTACTATTTTAGATGATTTAAAACAGAAAGGTGTTCAAATAAAAACGGAACAAAACTGGTTAGGATGGAATGATAAGAAGGTGCTGGTTTTTGAATCTGGGTTAATGTTATCTTCTGATATTACAATCTTTTCTTTAGGAGGGAGTAGTTGGAAAAAGACAGGTTCTTCTGGAGAATGGGCAACTTATTTTTCAGAAAAAGGAGTCAATATTATTCCTTTTGAGGCTTCAAATTGTGCTTATGAAATTAACTGGAAAAATGACTTTATTGATAAAAATGAAGGAAAACCACTCAAAAATATCATTATTTCTTGCAAAAACAACTCAAAAAAAGGAGAAATTGTAATTACAAGGTTTGGTTTAGAAGGAGGAGCGATATATGCATTAAGCCCTGAGATTAGAAATCAGCTGAATCAAAACAAAAAAGCGGAAGTTACCATTGATTTAAAACCATCTTTAACTGTTGATGAAATTATCTCTAAATTAAGTTCAGAAAAATTAACACAGCAACTAGTTAAAACGATTAAATTAGAAAAGCCCAAAATCGACTTATTAAAACATTATTTAAGTAGAGAAGAGTTCCTTGATATAAAAGTATTGGCAAATGCGATTAAAAACTTCCGGTTAGAAATTGTAGGTAGTGCACCTTTAGATGAAGCAATTTCAACTGTTGGAGGAATTGACTTAAACGAAATTAGCTCAAATTTTGAATTGAATAAATTGCCAAACAATTATACAATTGGTGAAATGTTAAATTATGATGCGCCAACAGGAGGTTATTTACTGCAAAGTTGTTTTAGTATGGGCGTATTTTTAGCCAATCATTTAAATAAAAGACATGGATAGAAAAATTAAAGTTATTTGGGAATCTAGCGGTCCAGATGCAGAAGAAACAGCTAAACATCATGCAATACATTTAGGCGAGTTTGGTGTAAGAGAAAAGTTAGAATTATCTATTGAAGGGACTGAGTATCTAAGTCATATAACTTGGATCGCCTATTTAATTGTTTTTGAAAAAGATACAATAAAAGTAAGAGATGCACTAAAACCGTTAAGGGCTGAAATATTTGAAGATTAATTAAAAAAACGATTTAAAATAAAGTACTTTATTAACTTCGCAAAAAAATTATAACGTGTTACAGAAAGATAAAATAAAATTTATTGTCTTTGCAATATTGGCTATTACAATAGGAATATCGCTTTATATTGTAGGAAAAGACTCTATAATAATGAAATATGTAAGTGGCTTTTGTTTAGCTACATGGTTAATAACAATGTTTATTCTCAATAAAAAAACCAAATAAGATGTTCGGAAATATGCTTAACAAGAAGATGATGGAAAAGATGCAAGTGCAGATGGAAGAAACCAAAAGTAAATTAAATAACATTAGTGTTATTGGTGAAGCAGAAAATGGAAGAATTAAAGTTGTTGCAAACGGAAATCGGTTATTAAATAGTATTGAAATTGATGAGAATTTCTTTAAATCAGCTAGCAGAGAAGAAATAGCTAATATTATATTGACTGCTGCAAATAGAGCTTTAGAACAAGCTGAAAGAGTTGAGAAAAGTGAAATGAGTCATGCAGCAATGGGGATGATGCCAGGATTAGGATAATATGGAATACTTTATTATTGGAGGTGTATCATTGCTTACTGCAATACTCACTTTTTTTTCTGGTTTTGGTGTCGGCACTATTTTAACACCTGTTTTTGTTATCTTTTTCCCCATTGAAATTGCCATTGCAATGACTGCTATTGTGCATTTTCTAAACAATCTTTTTAAAGTTGGACTAACTTATAAAAACATCGACAAATCAGTTCTTTTAAAATTTGGTTTACCTGCAATCCCTTTTGCTTTATTAGGTGCATGGCTACTAGTTTCTATTTCTACAGAAAATACACTACTTGCTCATTTTACTTTTCTTAAGCTAATTTGTAAAATTTATTTAATACAACTCATCGTTGGTTTATTAATGCTATTTTTTGCTATTGCAGAACTCTTTCCCTCTTTTAAAAAAGATACTATTAAACATAAGCATTTATTAATTGGCGGATCAATTAGTGGTTTTTTCGGGGGGTTAACAGGGCATCAGGGTGCTCTTAGAGCCATGTTTTTAATTAAAAGTGGTTTATCAAAAGAAGCTTTTATTGCTACAGGAATTGCCATTGCTTGTTTTGTAGATATTAGTCGATTAACCATTTATTTTGGAAAGGTTCAGAATATTAACATTCAAGAAAATATTGGGATAATAGCCACTGCAACTTTATGCGCTTTTGTTGGTGCTTATTTTGGTAAAATGTTATTAAAAAAAATAACAATAAATACTATTCAGTATATAGTTTCAGCACTAATGATTATCATTTCTATATTGTTGATTTTCGGAATTATTTAATCCCTTCGGCATTTATTGTTGGATTCGCGTACATCAATAAGAAAATATTTCGAGCTTCTTTATTATCTGCAAAGTCTGATAATCTTTCGTTCATGTAATCTAAAAATTTCTCCTTCCCATTTTCATCATACTTCTCTTCATATTTAACTGTATCATGTAACATATCATAAGCCACATAATTCGAATTCCACAGATGATAGTTTTTATAAATTTTTTGATCTATTATCCCTGCGATATTTTTAAGTAATTCGTTTCTATTTTTAATATCCTTAAATTGCTTTATCTCTTCATTAATAGGTGATCCAAACTGAATGTGTACATTCCCTTTATTACCTTGTATTCCGTAAAGCATGCTTTTCTCATCCTCTCCCTTATATTTTACATATTCATCTCCTGCAGCTTTCTTTAATAACTCAGGAAGCTGTAATTTATCACAAGGGTTTAACTCATAAGCTAAACTTACAGGAGTAATGTTTAAGCTTATTAAATGATCTAACAAATTACCTTCAGCTGCCATTCCAAACATTTTTAATAAGCCTGGATTTGTTTTATCAAACCCATCTTTAGCCCTCCCCTCACGCTGAGCTATCCAAATAGATTGTCTTTTTTCCTTTAACGTATAATCAATATATGCAGATAAATTTTGAGAAGAAGACAACATCTCTTGTTTTGGTATATCACGCTTTACAATAAAACTTTTGTTAATCCTTACTAGTTTTTTAATCCAAGGCTCACTTAACAAATTACTACCTATCGCAATTTCACTTGTATTATACTCTCGATCATTTAAACAATAATTAATTAAAGCAGAATCCAATACAATATCTCTATGATTAGATAATAATAAATAAGACTCTTTCTTATCTAATTTTAAAATACCATCATAAGTAAAATTATTAGCCGAATGCTCTAAAATTCTAGTAATAATCCTACAAACCACTTTACTCTGAAAGTCTTGAATTTTATTATAAGAGAGTAATAACTCTTTGATTTCAGTAAAAGAAAGTTCTGGTAAATACCGTTGAATTGTAGCCATCAATGGCTGTACTTCAAATAATTCTTTAACTATTTTTTGATATTCATCATCATTATATGGCCTTATATCTTCGAAATTCAAATTATCATGTTTTTCTTCAAAAGTATCAATTCTATTACTATTCTAAAATTTTTATTCGTTTATATCTATTAATTTTTCTTAATTTAGATTTGTACAACTAACTAAATTTACTTTTCTTATGAAAAAACGTGATCTATTATTAACTCTGTCTGCAATTTTAATTGGATTCAGCGGATACTCGCAACATAAAAAAGGAACACTCCAAACAGATGATTTAGAAATAGCTTACTACTATAAAGATGGTGTAAAAATGAGTGCAAAAAATAACACTCCATTACTTTTAGTTGGATTAAACGATAAAGTGACAGGCAACTCTCCTACTGAGATGGCAATAAATTGGATTTCAAAAAACAAAAACCTCTTACAAATTAAAAAAATAAAAAATTTGAAAGAAGTTTTTAAAAGAAGTAGCTTATCAGGACACACCATAAGATTTCAACAAATACTCAATAATGTGCCTGTTTACAACGCTCAAATTACAGTTCATATTTCTCCAAAAAATAATGTTACTTATGTAGATAATTTATTTGATCCTTCAGTTCAAGACATCAACACAACTCCCTCTATTTCAGAAGAAAAAGCTTTTTTATTAGCAAAAAACAATATAAAAGCAACAGGAAAATTAGCATTTAGCAGTAAAGAGCTCTTCATCTTTAATCAATCTACACAAACAAAATTAATCTATAAAATAATCATCGAATCAGAAACTCCTATAGGAAGCTGGGAAGTTCTAGTTAACGCTCAAAACGAAAATATAATTAGTGCTAAAGATAAGTCGTATTATTACAGCTCCCTTGAAAAAACAGATAAAAAAACGGTGGTAAACGGAACTGGAAATGTATTCTTATCAGATCCTTTATCTTTTGCAAATGTAAGTTATGGCGGAAATTATACGGATAATAATGATGCTACAAATACTCAATTGGATGCTGCTTTAAGTTCAGTAACTTTATTAGATATTGATTTAACTGCAGGTCAGCATACGTTAAAAGGCCCTTTTGCTGAAATAATAGATGATGAATCACCTTTTAATGGGTTATTTCAACAGACTTCTAGCACCTTTAATTTTAACCGGAATGATGATGCTTTTGAAGCTGTTAACTGCTACTACTTAATTGATAAAAGTATGCGTTATATTAATCAAGACTTAAACATAACATTAATGCCTTATCAATATTCTGGCGGAGTTCAATACGATCCACATGGATTAGGTGGTGCAGATAATTCTCATTACAATGGAGGTTCTGGAAGCCTTGGGTTTGGTGAAGGTTGCGTTGATGATGCAGAAGATGCTGATGTAGTAATTCATGAATTAGGGCATGGCCTGCATGACTGGCTTACAGGTGGGAATGCATCTTCTTCAGAAGGACTGGGAGAAGGCTCTGGTGATTACTGGGGACAATCTTATAATAGAAGTTTGGGACAATGGACAGCAGCTGACCCAGAATATAATTGGTTTTTTAATTGGGATGGTCATAATGTTTGTTGGAATGGTAGAATTACTAATTATACCGCTACTTACCCTGGAGGATTAGTAGGAAGTATTCATACTAATGGACAAATTTGGGCTACTACTTTAATGCGTATTTATGATATTTTAGGAAGAATAAAAGTGGATAAAGCATTTTTAGAAGGTTTAGCAATGACTGGAAACTCTAGTGGGCAACAAGATGCTGCTATTGCTGTACGACAAGCTGCAATAGATATGGGGTACAGTTGTGCTGATGTTAATGTTTTTACTCAAGAGTTTACAAATACAGGTTATATGCTACCTGCATACAGTTGTACTGTCGGAATTGATGAGGTTAATAGTATTAACATCAAAGTTTACCCAAATCCAACTAGCAATAATATTTCAGTGATTTTACCCAATTATACTACTGTTAAACAAATTTCTCTAGTTGATAATTTAGGAAGAACTATTTACCAAACTATTCCAACTAACAATAAAACTCAAATTAATTTAACACAGTTTACTAAAGGAATTTATATCTTGCACATCAAAACAGACAATAACGTATTAAGTAAAAAAATTGTTAGAAAATAATATTTATAAAGAATGAAAAGATTACTTATAGCTTTAGCAATAACAACAAGTTTAATCGCTTATCAATCAGAAGATAGAATTTACATAGAACATCAAGATTTATCACCAGAACTAGAATGGTTAAAGAAAGATATTAGAACATTTAAAGTTCCAATAACAGATAACAACCAAACCTACAATATGAGTTTATCATTTAGATATACCATTGGTTATCAATACCAAACAGCCAATGTAAAAGTAACAGAAACGAGCCCTAGTGGAGAAGAAACTGTAAAAGAATACGAGCTAAAAGTTAGAAAATCTAATGGAGATTATATAGGAGAACCTGGTTATGACATTTGGGATAGCGAACATTTAGTCGAAGCTAACAAGAAATATGAAGAAACAGGAACTTACACTTATGTTCTTGAACAAAATACGCCTGTTGATCCATTAAATTTCGCCATGGAAATAGGAGTTATTTTAGATAAAGTTAAATAACGAACTTCTTCTCTAAAAATCCTTGAAAATAAAATTTCGTTCACATAAAATTATTGCATATTTTTAAATCTTTCTAAAACAAGATTATTATGCAGTATTTTAAGAACTCTATCCTACAAAAAGGAATAACCTTTATTATTATTTTAACCGCTTTTGTTAGGTGTGGTAATGATCCTAACGAAATAATTGAAATAAACCCTGCTTTTAGTGAACATATTTCTGCTTTTACTTCTGGAGTAATTTCAAGCGAATCTACCATTCGTATTCGTTTAATGGAGAATAATATTCATTTCAAAGATGACGGAGAACCTATTGATAATGATCTTTTTGATTTTTCGCCAAATATTAAAGGCGATGCTTATTGGATAGATGAGCGAACTATTGAATTTCACTCTAAAGAAAATATGACTTCCGGCACTCCTTTTATTGGAGAGTTTGAATTAGGAGAATTAATCGATGGGCTGCCTAATAATTTAGAAACGTTCGTATTTCAATTTCAAACCATACAACAAGCTTTTTCTGTTGATTTAGGAACTTATAAAACCTACGAAAAAACAAAACTAAACTTAACAAACTTCCTGGAACAATTATTACTGCTGATGTAATTGAAAATGAAGAAATTGAAAAAGTACTTTCTGCTAATCAAGATGACAAACAACTTTCTATTACTTGGGAACATGAATCGGACAGAAAAATACACCATTTTACCATTGAGAAAGTAGTTAGAAAAGAAGCTGCTGAAGAAGTTGTTGTAAACTGGAATGGTAATGTAATTGATATTGCAGATTCCGAGGGTGAAGAGATCGTTGAAATTCCATCATTAAGTGATTTTAAAGTATTAAACATAGAAGTCTTTCAACAACCAGAACAATACATTCTTTTAGAATTTTCTGATCCGATAAATGAAACTCAGAACTTAAAAGGTTTAATCAGATTAAAAAATAGTAACACTTTACGATACATTATTGATAACAATCAAATTAAGATTTTCCCTCCTATTCGTCAAACTGGTTCCAGAACATTATATATAGAAGCTGGAATCAAAAACATCTTAAACTATAAGATGAAAGAAAGTTCTGAAATTGATGTTGTTTTCGAAGACATTAAACCAGCTGTTCGATTACTCGGTAAAGGAGTTATTTTGCCAAGTACTGATGGCTTAATATTTCCTTTTGAGGCTGTAAACCTTAAAGCAGTTAATGTTCGTATCATCCAAATATTTGAAGATAATGTAGCTCAATTCTTACAGGTAAATCAGTTAGATGGGAACCGACAACTAAAAAGAGTTGGAAGACTGGTTCATAAAGAAACAATACAATTAAATTCTAAATCCCCTATTGATTTTGGAAAATGGAATACCTTTTCTTTAGACTTGTCAAAATTTATTGCAACAGAACCTGGTGCTATTTATAAGATTGAGTTGAGTTTCAAAAAATCATTCTCATTATACCCTTGCGAAGGAGATGATGCCAATGCTGATGAAATGGAAACAATGAAAGAAAATTGGGATGAAGATGATGAAACAGAAAGTAGTAACTGGGATTATTATGAAGACTATTATTACGATGATTACTACTATTACGATGATTATGGTTACAACTATCAAGATAGAGACGATCCTTGTACAAAATCATATTACGGACAGCGTAGAACAGTTAGTAGAAATGTATTGGCTTCTGATTTAGGAATTATTGCTAAAGCAGGAAATAATAAACAAATGCACTTTGCTGTAACTGATATAAGAACTACTACTCCACTTGCTGGAGTTACCATTGAAATATATAACTATCAGCAACAATTATTAGGAACTATCCAAACAGACAATGAAGGATTGGCTCGTTTGGATATGGAGAAAAAACCTTTCTTATTAATTGCCAAGAAAGGCTCACAAAGAGGTTATCTAAGACTGGATGATGGCTCTTCTTTATCACTAAGTAAATTTGATGTTCAAGGTGAAGTGGTACAAAAAGGAATTAAAGGATTTATTTATGGAGAACGTGGTGTTTGGAGACCTGGAGATTCCCTTTTTGTTATGTTTATTTTAGAAGATGAAGATAAATTATTACCTAAAAACCACCCAGTATCATTTGAACTAATTAACCCACAAGGACAATTGGTTACCAAAATGGTAAAAACAAGCGGTGTAAATGGATTTTATAATTTTTCTACAAAAACTGAAGTAGATGCTCCTACAGGAAACTGGGCTGTTAAAATTAAAGTTGGTGGAGCAACATTTAGAAAGACCATTAAGATTGAAACCATTAAACCTAATCGTTTAAAAATTAAGCTAGACTTTGGAGTTGATAAATTAACCACAGTGAATAGTAATGTTTCAGGAAATTTAAATGTTAAATGGTTACACGGAGCAAAAGCTAGAAACTTAAAAGCAAATATTACTACGACCCTATTTCAATCAAAAACTACTTTTAAAAGGTATCCAGATTATGAGTTTGATGATCCTGCAAGAAGTTTTGAATCAGAAGAGATAACGGTATTTGATAGCAAAATTGATAATGATGGAGATGCTTCTGTAAGTGTTAATTTAAACGTTTCTGATGAAGCACCTGGAATGCTTAAAGCTAATTTTGTTTGTCGTGTTTTCGAAGAAAGTGGCGATTTTAGTATTGATAGGTTCTCCATTCCTTACTCTCCTTACGAATCGTATGTTGGTATTAAGATGCCAAAAGGAGATAAAGCAAGAGGAATGTTACTAACAGATACTGCTCAAACTGTTGAAGTGATTACAGTTGATGAAAATGGAAAACCAATTTCTAGAACAGGATTAGAAATTGAAGTTTACAAAGTGCAATGGCGTTGGTGGTGGAGTGCTGGAACCGATAACCTTGCATCTTACGTAAGTGGTTCATATCATGAACCAATTATCTCTAAGAAATTAAATACAAAAAATGGTTCAGGTAAATTTACCTTTAGAGTAGATTATCCGGAATGGGGAAGATATTTAGTAAGAGTTTATGACCCTGTAAGTGGCCATGCAACTGGTAAAACAGTTTATATGGATTGGCCAGGATGGGCTGGTCGTGCACAACGAGAGAATCCAGGTGGACAATCAATGCTTTCCTTTAGTTCTGATAAAAAGAAATACAATGTAGGTGAAAGAGTAAAAGTTAATTTCCCTTCAGCAAAAGATGGAAGAGCCTTAGTAAGTATTGAATCAGGATCTAAAGTAATTGATGCCTATTGGGTTGAAACTGAAGAAAAAGAGACCAATTTCGACTTTAAAGTTACAGCAGAAATGACTCCGAATATTTATGTAAACATTACATTAGTTCAGCCTCACTTATACACTGCTAATGATTTGCCAATACGACTTTATGGTGTTATTCCAATACTAGTTGAAGATCCTAACACAAAGATTCAACCCGTATTAAATATGCCAAAAATATTAGCTCCGGAAGAAGAATTCACATTAAACGTGAAAGAGAAAGACGGAAAGCCAATGACTTACACTATTGCTATTGTAGATGAAGGACTATTAGACTTAACCCGTTTTAAAACTCCTAACCCTTGGAAAAGCTTTTACGCAAGAGAAGCGCTAGGAGTTAAAACTTGGGACATGTATGATTTTGTGATGGGAGCTTATGGTGGAAAAATTGCTCAAATGTTTTCCATTGGTGGTGATGATGAAGCTGCTGGAGCAAAAGGAAACAAAGCCAACCGATTTAAACCTATGGTTAAATTTATTGGTCCTTTCGAATTAGGGAGAGGAGATAACAGATCTCATAAAATAAAAATGCCTCGCTATGTTGGTTCTGTACGTACAATGATTATTGCAGGGCAAGATGAAGCTTATGGCTGGACACACAAAACAACACCTGTAAGAAAACCATTAATGGTATTGGCAACATTACCAAGAGTTGTTGGTCCTGGAGAATCAGTTAAACTTCCTGTTACTGTTTTTGCAATGGAGAAACACGTTAAAAATGTAACGGTAGAAGTTAAAACCAATAAGTATTTTAAAGGCAGTGCTAAAAAGAGCATTACATTTAATGAAATTGGTGACCAAGTAGTCAATTTTGATTTAGAAGTAGCAAAACGATTAGGTGTTGGTAAGGTTAAAGTTATCGTACGAAGTGGAAAAGAGAAAGCTGAATACGATATAGAGATAGACGTTCGTAACCCTAACCCACCTGTAGTTGATTATTTTGATGCTGTAGTTGAACCAGGACAAAGTTGGACTCAAGATTATTCTCCAATTGGAATGAGTGGAACCAATAAAGGAACGCTTGAAATATCTAACATCCCTCCTATCGATTTTGGAAG
>JAESTF010000347.1 GCA_016763795.1 Flavobacteriales bacterium | reverse complement strand
ATGTCTCCTCCTCCTGCATTTGCAGAATACATATAACCATAAGTATTTAAATTACTAGTTTCTACATTTTTTTGCCTAGAATAAGTTCCGAAAACATCAGCACTTGGACCTGTAGGTGTTGGTGTTGCAGGCAACATTAATCCTAATGAAAGAGTTGTAGAAATAGCGTTATAATCTACAATTTGTGTAGGACGACTTTCACTGGCAAAATTATGAATTCCATAACCACTTCCTAAACCTCCTAAAGCTCCTCTACTATTTATATTTCCACTAACATCAATTTTGGTTTTATCTTTTTCTTTTCTCTTTGTATTAGCTTTTTCAAGCCTCTTTGCAGCACCTGCTTTTCGTTTTTTAAGTAATTTAGATTTTCGTGTTGCTTTTTTATCTCCCTTTTTTCCTTTCTCTTTATTTCCTCTTAATGCCGCAGCAGGATTTACTCTCAAGGAGAAACTTCCTGAGCCATCCGAAATACTATACCCTAAGCTAACAACACCCTTTCCTAAACTTAAACCTGCTCCAATAGAATAACCAAAGCCTTTATAGTTGTTATAACGAATGCTAGAATTTACATTAAGAGGTACTACATTTGCACTAAATAGTTCTAAATTACCTAAACTACCTCCTATAGAAACCGTTTGGTTGGCAGGAGTTTTATTATGATATTTAACTGCTACCTTATCCTAATCATCAGGAAATCCTTTTTTACCTCTATTAATTGCTCCTGGATTCAAACTCCAACCATAACCAACCCATGAGGCCTCTTCTTCTAGAGTTGTACCACTATGGTATGATAATGACATGGCGTAGCCACCTCCATTTACACCTGGTATGTTAATTACAGGAAGGTTATA
Organism: Flavobacteriales bacterium; assembly: GCA_016763795.1. Classification (GTDB taxonomy): domain Bacteria; phylum Bacteroidota; class Bacteroidia; order Flavobacteriales_E; family Vicingaceae. The sequence goes on along the minus strand of JAESTF010000347.1, from coordinate 2,661 downwards.
GGTTAAATCTCCCGAAAATTCGCTTACCATATTAGTCGTTGCAACTGGTTCAAAACTTGAAAATTCTGGCGATGCAGGTCCTCCTGTCAATGCGAATACTGCTGTTGGTGCAAAAATTTGAACCAACATATTAATTGCTACAAAAACAGCAATTTTTCTATAAATACTATATTTTCTTTCTAAACTCATAATCTTAATTCCAAAATTTGAATGATGGGTTATTGTTTATATCTTCTCTATTAAATGTAAAATGATTTATCCCTGTATCAAATAACTCATCATCGTACGTAAATTGAATTTCTTCTGCTAAATAAAATAATTTATCTTCTTTTGTTGCTGGCACAAAAACCACGGTGATATTTCGCTTATCAGTTAAACCATAAACATTTTCTAAATGCGATAAAACAGGGTTATACATATTGCCACCTATAGATAATGAAATATTATTTTCTATACCAAAATTTAGTTCCATCAACTGCTGTTTATACTCTTTATAAGTTCTTACTCCCTGAAACATAATGTCTCCTTTTTTAACATCTCCATCAACTCCAATAGTTAATAAAAATGTTAAGCTTTTTTCATAACTGCCTATTATACTATCTACAATACTTTTTTTAATACTTTTTTCATTTATTAAATCTTGATAAGCTAAATAATTTGATGGTAATTGTTTCACCTTAATTGTTATTCCTCCAGCTTCTTTATCTCGTACTAAACCATTTTCAGTATCATCTAGCCATAATAAATAGTCTTCATAAGAGTCTACTGTATTTTTTCCACATGAGCTTAATAGCAATAATGATAAAGTTCCAATATAGAATAAGCTCTTATTTACCATTATAGTTGTTATTTATTTCTACAATCAGCTCTTGTGTAATATCAATTGCTTCTTCTCCATACAAAATACTCCCTGCCAAAGTGGTTCCTAATATTAAATCGTAATTATTGTCTTTACCATATTCTTCAACAAAACTATTTACCTGATTAAGCACCCCTTCCAACATTTTATCTTCTTCTTCTTTTGATTTTAACTGAATATTTTCTGAGTATTGAAGAATGTTATTTTTTTGTGCGTACAACAATTGTTCTCTCGTTATTTTTTCTTCAGTGGTTAGTTGAGCCATTACCCCTTGGTATTCACTTAATGATCGTTGGTATTCCATTTTTAATGTATCCATGTTGGCTTCCCAAACTTTAGACTGTTCCTGAAATTTCAGTTGCATCTCTTTCATGCCATCAAATGCATATACTAAATCTTGAGATCTAACATAACCCAATTTCTTTTCATATTTTCGATCTAAAAGATTTAATACGAGGTTGGCCGTAACACCGACAACCAACAAAACTATAATTACATTTTTTTTCATATATCTTTAATCAATATTGAACGAGAATTTGACCGTCATAAGTTTCTCCATTTATTTGAACAGAATAATTATATGCACCTATAGGAACCAAACTTCCATTCCCCATAAACTGTCCATTCCAAAAATTTAATTTGTCTGTTGTTGCAAAAACAATATTATTTGTTAAATCTTTTATTGTTAATGAAAATGAGGTAATATTTTCTGTCCCTGAAATAGCTAAAACATCAAAACTCCCATCACTATCTGGACTTATTCCTAATCCTCCTTCTAATATAAATCCATACAATAATGAATCTGTTGGTAATTCTGTTGTATCACTTTGGTAAAGAATTAATTCTTTACCATCATTAAGAATCCTATAAAGGTTATCATCTAAAGCTAATGTATCTCCTCCACTTAAGGAGTCTCTTATGATTCGTAAATTTTCTATTTGACCTAATGTGACATCAAATAATAACTCCAACTGTCCATAGCCCAAAGTTTCATTTACAGTTATCATTGCTGTTTCTGTTGTTGGAGAGCTAGTAATTAAAAATGTTTCTATCCCTCCAGTGGTATAGAGGTATGTTTCGCTTCGGAAATTCAATTGATAGGATATATTCTCATTAATTGGTTTGGTATTAATAAATAGATTATTGCTATAATCTTTTAAAACAGAAAGATCTACTTTTAACATATAAACTCCTCCAGCATAGGGTGCGCTATCGTCTGTTCTTGAACCTAAAGCGATTGAAAACGTATTGTCTTGAGTATTATAATTTGTAACTGAAATTGCTTTCGCCATTCCATATCCCTTTTTCAAATGTCCAGTAAAATTACCAGTAGTGGCATCTATTACCAAATGCCGCTTAACCGTTCCATCAGTATTCATTAATAAAACATATACGATACCAGTTGTATGAATCCTTGATCCATCATGGCTCGGTGCTCCTGCTAATAAATCATTTACTCCATCCATGTCTATATCGAAACCACCGCAAACAGCACTTCCAAATAGATCAACAGCATTTAAATGCCCTTCAAAACCATTTAAGCCTGGTATTATCTTTTTTGCCATTTTTACAGTTCCACTGTCTGTTAACATTAAAACATAAACTGCTCCAGCATTTACTGCAATATCATCATCTCCAGTAGCTCCAACAGCAATATCAATGTTACCATCATTATCTAAATCTCCCATACTGGTTATAGATGATCCAAAGTAATCTGCACTATTTAGAGTTATATAAGTACTTAAATTTCCGTAGCTTGAGCTGATTTTTTGATAACCATCTACAGTGTCATCATTTTTCAT
>JAESTF010000346.1 GCA_016763795.1 Flavobacteriales bacterium | reverse complement strand
ATTTTCATTCCTCTAAGTAAATAATTTACACGGATAAATTCTGTTTCTTTTCCATCAATATAAGCTTTCCAATCTACATTTCCTTTATACCATATTTCAGAAAATACTGCGAAATTTTCAGTAGTAGAATTAGAGTTGTAAACCATATTGTCAGGATGAAAAGAACTTAAACTGATAGTGTTTTGAGTATTGTTACTTGGAGAAACTCCTGTAATATAATTTTTAAAACGCTGATCAATTATAACTGTATTTTTTGAGTTAAAATCATTCAGTTTAGCCATTTCTTCATCGGCATTTTTTGCCCAATCAATATCATTTATAAACCAAACAGATCCATTTGCATCAGGGTTTTGTTGTGCAACTTCTTGTCCTGGCTGACCAGTAATAAAGTATTTAGCATTTAACATATTAAACACATTCATATTTCCTTTGGATAAATGTCTCTCAATTAAATCTTGATAGCGAGATAATTTTACAGCACTATAACCTCCGATATGCTTATGGAAATAAGATGGAGTAAGCTCATTAAAAGAATTTACAGAAGTATTAAAAACTCTATAATTAACCTCTTTATCAGCTAATATCTGCTGGTCTGCAGCTGTTGCTATAATAGATTTTTCGTAAGATTTAGCTTTGGTAAAATCATCCTCATTTAAAAAACGTTTACCAACCATCCACATATCCCCAATAATAACAATAGCTATGATAGTAAAAACTAGACTCAAGTTTTTTAATTTATTAATCATTAAAGCCCAAATAGTTCCAAAAATGATAGCAATAATCAGAAGTGTTCTCAATGAATCACTTTTAACTAAATTAATTCTGTCTTGTATAACAGAGTCCATAGGGAATCCATTTTGTGCCAATTGGGTATCATAAGGACCATTAAAATCTAAAAAAGAACTTCCCATTAAATAAGTTAAAATAGATATTCCTCCTAAAATTCCTCCAGAATAGATTAATGCTTTTTTAAGTTTGGCAGTATCATATTCTTTGTCGTGGATTATTTTTAACCCCATCATCGCACCAAAAGTTATAGCTATCATAGTTAAGCTTAACCACATTGATGGTGTTCTAAATTTATTATACATCGGGAAATGATCAAAGAAAAACTCGTTCACTACTAAAAAATCTCCTCCCCAAGAAAAAATTACAGAAAGAATAACTGTTCCTAATAAAACCCATTTAAAACTCCCTCTGTAAAGAAAAAACATGAGTAAAAATAAAAAGATTAATCCTGCACCTAAATATGATGGTCCAGTCGGTGTGCTCTGAGTACCATAATACATTGGTATTCCTTTTAGGTAATTTTTTATTTGATTTTTAGGAACGCCTTTTCGCTTAAGTTCATCATAAGTCTCAGATCCTTTTTCTAAGCTAGCACCGGGAGCATAAACCCCTGGTATTAGTAAGTTAATGGTTTCTGCTTGTCCATAGCTCCAAGCCATGGCGTAATCTAAATCTAAACCTGTACCTGTTTTTGGCGTTTCTTTTGTTAATTCAGATTTTCCATTACGAGTAGATTCATTTCCATAATCATAAGTAGTCCAAAGTAGGGTGATATTGGGTAAAATGCCCAATAACCCAAAGCCAATTAAAATAGCTGTTCGTTTTATAAATGTTTGTATTTGTTTGCTTTTGTATGCGTGAAAGAATTTAACAAAGAATAAAATAGCAATAAAAAAGATAGAATAATAAATAATTTGGATGTGACCTGCCATAATTGCTATTCCGAGGAATAAGCTTGTTAAAACACCTCCTAAAAGCCATTTTCCTTTGTAACTGATTAAAATGGAGGCAATAAGTGGAGGTATAAAAGCAATCGTTACCATTTTAGTAGAATGACCTGCTTCAATGGAGAGTAAAAACCATGTAGAAAGAGCAAAACTAATAGCACCAAGTAGTCGTATTTCGATAGGGTAACCCAATATGGATAAAGCAATGTAAAAACCCAGCATAAGTATTAGAGAAAGCCATAAGCTTTTAGGTAGTAATAGATTAGATTTATAGACCCAAAGCAATAAATTTTCATTTACAGAATATGCAACCTGAAAAGCCGGCATTCCAGAAAAAATTCTACTCGTCCATAATATTTTATCACCTTTTTCAGCATAATCATTTACCTCTTTTGCTGCCGCAACAGAACTGATTTGATCATGACTTAGTATTTTTTTTCCTTGCGTTTCAGGAAAGAAATAGACTCCTGCTACAATTAGTAAAATAAAAAATGCAATAATATGTTGGGTGTATTTATTTTGAAAAAGATTCATAAAAACAATTTATAAATGTGTGAACGTTAAAAGTAATGAGTTTAAATGAAAAACTGATAATAGGTAGTAATAAAATAGTTAGAATTTGTAAGTTAGCAGTTAATAATAACAATTGCCTTGAATAATTTAAAAATAGCAAAACAACTTCCTTTTAGTGTTCTTATAAAAAGAGTCTTTAAGAAGATATTTCCTTCCCAAAAAATAGATTATTCAGAAATAGAAATTAGAAGATCGGCATCTAATTATACAATTAATTCTTTATTAAATATTAATGAATTAAAAAGTGTAATAAGTAATGAAGTAATATCTAATTATTTAAATCATAAGTTTGATTTGTTGGGGAGCGGGTGGGAGTCTCGAAATACGAAGAGGGAATTGGAGCTTAATACTGAGCATCATTTTTTTGCTCAGAATTTGTTTAGACACATCTCGGGTAATTATCAATTTATTGGCTGGCAGTTAGATGTAAGAAGTAATTTTCACTTTAATGTCAAAAAACAGTTTGATGACCAAAAAATCAATCAATCAAAAAACGTTGATATTAAAAACTGTTGGGAATTAGGTCGATTACAACATTTTCCTCAAATGGCTTTGGCGGCAAATAATCTTTCAAATAAGGATGAGATAATTTTAGAATTTAAAAATCAGAGTTTAGATTTTATTGTTTCAAACCCTATAGGAATGGGAGTGCAATGGGCTTGTGCTATGGATGTTGGGATTAGAGTAAGTAACTGGTTGGTTGCTTACGATCTTTTTAAGCAGTTAGATAATGGTAACTTATTAGATGATGTTTTTACATTGATTTTTACAGATTCAATTCATAGGCATGCTGAGTTTATAATGAATCATCTTGAAAGGAAAGAAGGAGCTGCAGGAAATCATTACTTATTTAATTTGGTTGGAATATTATTTATAACCAGCTATTTATCAGAAAAAGAAGAAACATTAACATGGAGAAGATTTGCGGAAAATGAAATTCAAAAAGAAATTTTCAAGCAATTTTTTATAGATGGAGGTAATTTTGAGGGTTCAACAACTTATCATTGTTTAAGTGCTGAAGCTATGTTATATGCAACAGCTTTAATGCTTCGAAATGATAAGAAATTACCAGAAGAATATGTTGAGCTATTAAGTCAATCTTATCAATTTATTCAGAATGTAATTAAACCAAACGGAGAAATGCCTCAATTTGGAGATAATGATAGTGGTAGATTGTTTGTTTTTGATAAAAACTTGCTGAATTATGAATCTTTGTTGACAGGATTCGGAGGATTGTTTGGAAATAAAGAAGGCACATTTTTAGAACAAACAATGATTTCGCAAATTTCAAAAAATAAAAAGATAAAGAACTCTTTAAAAGGAATAGAAAAGAAATTTCAATTAAGAGATGCAAAACATCAAGTTCAAAAACCTAAAACAACAACAATTAAGTTTGATTCAAACATTGATGTTAAAAAAATAAAGACCTTTTCATATGCTGAATTTGGAATTTATGTATTTAAATCGGATGATTTCTATTTAGCGATTAGCGCAATTTCAAATAAAAAAATGCATCATAGTTGGGGCCATGTGCATAACGATAAGCTTTCGTTTGATTTACAAGTTAACAGAAAGGATTTAGTAAAAGATCCAGGAACTTATTACTATTCTTCTTTTCCTGAAAAGAGGAACGAGTTTAGAAGTGTTAAAGCTCATAATGGAATAATTGTAAAAGAGGTGGAGCAAAATAAAGCTATAGGATTATTTTATTTAGACAGGGAAGTGAAGTGTAAGGTATTAGAAGTTCAAGATTTATCTATGACACTTCAAGTAAATTACTACGGAGTAGAACATGTTAGAAAATTTACTATCCAATCGAATCAACTTATTATTACGGATTACTGCAATAAATCATTTAAAGTTAACATCAATAAGTTCGATAAATATTCGCCTAATTATGGTGTTTGTGAAAAATTAAATTAAAAGCTGTTTTGTTAAAATATGTTAAGCATTTTTATTTTGACAATATTATAATTTGGTTGAACGTTAGGTATTCTTGAAAAAGAGATGGGAAATACGTTTTAACCATAAAATGTTGTTGTGCGAATGGAAATAATTATCTAAATTTAGACTTATGAAAAAGGCAAAAGAAAAATCACAAAAGATGTTAGCATACAGTAAAAACGTGTTAAGTAAAATGAGTTTTGATGTGATATTGTTTAAAAAGGAGTTGACTAAAGCCTGTAAAAATTTATTGGAAGATGAGATTGAAGAATTAATGAAATGGGTATTGGAACAATTTGGTTCACAATATGTTTTACAACCGATTTTGATTACAAAAAAATAAAAAATAACTATTATAAAAAAAGCCATTTATCAAAAGATAAATGGCTTTTTTTATTCTTAACAATAACTACTAATAAATAGAATTCTAATTTATTTGAAAATAAAAGATGCTTTTTTGTTTAAAATTTTAGATATTTGATAAAACATTTAAGCTTATATTTTATGAAAAAAGTTATTGTATTTTTTATACTAGTGATAGTATCATTGCCTTCATTTACACAAATTACTATTACTACTTCCGATATGCCAAATGTAAACGATATGTTTCGGATAAGCTCAACCGCTAATATACAAGGATTAGATCCTATGTTAACAGGACCTGGATTTTCTTGGGATTTTTCTACACTTATATCAACTACACAACAAATTGACACATTTTTTTCTGTAAGCTCAACACCTCTAGCTTATCAATTTTTCTTTAATAATAATATTTTCTATCCCAACCATAAGGCAAATTATGCACTTAGAGGAATAGATATTGGAATTCCACAAGTTCCAATAACTGAGGTATTTAATTATATTAAAAATTCATCTTCAGCATATGATAATGTAGGGTTTGGAGCAAATATAAGTGGAGTACCAAGCTCTACACAAAACAGTCCTGTTGATAGAGAATATGAATTTCCGATGAATTATCTAGATAACCATATTTCTAATTCTGATTTTGCTATAACAGTACCAACTTTTGGAGACTATGGACAAGCTATGGAACGTATTGATATAGTTGATGGATGGGGGAGTTTAATATTACCTAATGGAACTTACACTGTATTAAGAGTAAAGTCAATTTTAAATAAAATAGATACTATTTACACTACGCAACCGTTTCCTTTTGGAACCACAATAGCCAGACCACAAGAAATAGAATATAAATGGTTAGCTGTAGGAAAAGGGATCCCATTGTTAAAAATTATTACCATAGCAGGTAATGTTACACAAATAGAATATAAAGATGATATTTCTGTAGGAGTAGCAGATTTGAGTAAAATAAATAATGTTACTGTTTTTCCTAACCCAACAAAAAGCTATTTAATAATTGATTTTAAAGCACTAAATGCTGGTAACTTAACAATTAAGTTAAAAGATATTTTAGGGAAAAATTTAGGGTCAATTTATCAACATAATATTACTACGGGTAATAATAAAGTGTTGATTAATTTGGCACAACATAACGTTAAAAAAGGAATTTATTTTCTAGAATTTGAGATAGATGAAAAACAATATTACACGGAGAAGATTGTGGTAGTTGAGTAAATTATTTAATTACTTTTTTCATTTCAAAATCATAATGTGTTATTTTTCTAACATCATAATATGATCTCCAAAAAGAACGGTAAGCATTAACGAGTGTTTGCACCAAGGGCTCGTGATCCCAAGAAGCAGAACCAATAAAGTGTTGAAGACCATGACGATCTT
>JAESTF010000037.1 GCA_016763795.1 Flavobacteriales bacterium | reverse complement strand
AGAGAATTTTTTAATTGATTTTAAGAACACTGTTATTGTGGTATCTCACGATAGGCACTTTTTAGATTCGGTTTGTACACACATTACTGATATTGATTTTGGAAAGATAAAGTCATTTTCTGGGAATTATACATTTTGGTACCAATCTAGTCAGCTGGCTTTAAGACAGAAGCAGTCGGCTAATAAAAAGTCGGAAGATCGGAAAAAAGAATTACAAGATTTTATTATGCGATTCAGTGCCAATGCTTCAAAATCGAAACAAGCAACTGGACGTAAAAAAATGTTGGAAAAACTTAATTTCGAAGAAATTACAGCTTCTACCAGAAGGTACCCAGCAATTATATTTACGCAAAGTAGAGAAGCGGGAGATCAAATTTTACACACTGAAAATTTAACTAAGAATGGACTTTTTAAAGGTCTAGATTTAAATGTTAGAAAAGGAGATAAAATTGCTTTTGTAAGTAAAAATAGTGTTGCTATGACTTCTTTGTTTCAGATTTTAGAAAACGAACTTAAATCGGATGAAGGTGAGTTTAGTTACGGTCAAACTATAACAACGTCTTATTTACCGAATGAAAATGAAAAGTTTTTTGATGGAAGTGATAATTTAATGGATTGGTTACGTCAATTTTCTGACGATGATAAAGATGAAGTATTTATTAGAGGGTTCTTAGGCAAAATGTTGTTTTCGGGAGAAGATGTATTTAAGAAATCAGATGTTTTATCTGGAGGAGAAAAAGTTAGGTGTATGGTTTCTAGAGCAATGTTAGCTGAAGGAAACTTGTTGATTTTGGATGAGCCAACTAATCATTTAGATTTAGAATCGATTACTGCTTTTAACAATGCTTTAAAGGATTTTAAAGGAACTATTCTGTTTACATCTCATGATCATGAATTTGTAAATACAGTTGCCAATAGAATAGTGGAATTAACACCTAATGGTTGTATTGATAAGGAAATGACTTATGATGATTATTTAGAAGATGCAAAAGTAATTGCGTTAAAAGAGAAGTTATATGTTTAATTCTTTCTCATTTATATTTCGTTATTCAGAGCGATATTTTATCCAAATTTAAAATGATGCATGGAATCTTTTAGCATGAATGACTTTATTAAAAAGAGATTTTTTACTTCAATTTATTTCAAAACAAGTTTTGATAAATTATTGTTCAGCATGGCAATCAACTATTAAACTTCTCAGGAATAGGAGCAATAAAAGTAATTTCTTTTTTAGTCGTTGGATGAACAATTGTGAGCTGATGTGCGTGTAAAAACAAGCTATCAGTTTTGTACGTAAAAGGATTGTTCTCAAAGTACGTTTTATCCTTGTGGCCGATATCACCAACAATAGGATGTTTTAACTCAGCTAAGTGTAATCTTATTTGGTTTGTTCTACCAGTTAAAGGAGTAACTTTTAACAGTGTTGTATTTTTTCTTCGTTCTAATACTTCAATTTTTGTTTGAGCAATTTTACCAGAACTGTCTATTTTTCGTGCTCCACCAACCAAAACTTCGGTTCCAATTCCTTGTTGTAGGTTAAGATAATCATCTGTTAGTATCCCTTCGACTAAAGCGGCATATGTTTTTTTGATGGTTTTATTTTCAAATTGCTGTTGAATCAAATTAGCCGCTATTTTGTTTTTTGCCAAAACAATTATACCTGTAGTATTCGCATCAATTCTGTGTAATAGTTTAAAAATTTTATTAGGAAAAGCGAGGTCTAAAATTGAGATCAATGTATTTCTTACAAATCTTCCTGAAGCGTGAACAGGAAGAGGAGAAGGTTTATCTAAAACAATAATTTCATCATCTTCATAAACTAAGTTAATATTGGTGCTAATAGGAGGTTCCGTTTTAGGTTCTGATTGATGAATAGCAACCTCTCCAGCAGTAACTTTGTAATCTTTAGTTATCGATTTTCCATTAATTTTAAGGTTGTCTGAATCTAATTTATCTAACCAAATTTGTTCAGTAGAACGTGGTACAGCTTTTAAGAAAAAATCAACAATACTAAGTCCTTCGTATTTTTTCTTTACAGAAAGTTTATACGTAATACGCTCAGCAACACTTCCTGGCAGAGGAGTTGTAGCTTTTTGGATAGCCGTATTAAAACCAATTTTATTCATTGCTGTATTTAATACTGCAAAATAAACCTATTTTTATTCAATGAAATCAAACCTTATCTATATTCTTTGTTTTTTTATATTTTTTTCTTGTGCAGAAAAAGAGATTAAGATTACCTCGGTAAAAAATAATATTTCAGAAACTTCTAAAAGAGGGTTGTTTGCTGTTAACGAAAATATTATTTGGACATCAGGAACAAAAGGAATTGTGCTTTCAACTTCAAATAATAAAGAGTGGAATAAATTTGAAGACACAACTTTCGCAGCCTTAGACTTTAGAGATATACATGCTTTTAATAAAAAAGAAGCAATTGTTATGAGTTCTGGTGATGGGTGTGAAATGTATAAAACAAAAGATGGAGGAGTGAGTTGGAAGAAAGTTCATGAGAATAAAACGGAAGGAATTTTCTTTGATGGTATGGATTTTTGGGATGATAAAAATGGGATAGCTTTTAGTGATCCAATTAACAATCAATTTTACATCATTACAACAACTGATGGTGGAAATACTTGGAAAAAACTATATTCAAAAAAAATACCAGAAACACTAAAAGGAGAAGCTGGATTTGCAGCTAGCGGAACAGGAATTGTTTGTGTTGGAGATAGTACCGTTTACATTGGAACTGGAGGAGGAAAAATTTCAAGAGTTTTTATTTCATATAACAGAGGTTTAACTTGGGCAGTTGTAAATACTCCAATGCGAAGTGGTGAAGCTTCAGGGATTTATTCTATGGTATTTTTGGATGAATTAAATGGTGTTGCAGTAGGAGGTAACTATTTAGATTCAGCAAGTATAGAAGGAAATTGTGTCATTACATCTGATGGTGGATTAACTTGGAGGTTGCCAAAAATACCACCAACAGGATATATGTCTTGTGTAGCTTATAATGATAATAGTATTTTAATTTGTACTGGAAGAAACGGTATTGATGTGTCTTACGATAAAGGAAATACATGGAAACACATTACTGATGATGCTTATTATAGTTGTGTAATTAATGAAGATTATGGTTGGTTGACAGGGAAAGAAGGAAAGATGGCTAAAATTAATTTAGAATAAACTTATTTGCTTGCTTTCTAGCTCTAATAAAAATTTCTTTCGCCATAAACCACCACCAAAACCTGTTAAACTACCATCAGAACCAATAACTCTATGGCAAGGAATTACAATAGGAATTCTATTTGCTCCATTTGCAGTAGCAACAGCCCTAATAGCTTTTAAATTGCCAACAGCAATTGCCTGTTCTTTATAAGTACGAGTACTTCCAAAAGGAATGTTTAAGAGTTCTTTCCATACTTCAACCTGAAAATTGGTTCCAATTAAATCTAATTTTATATCAAAAGAAGTTCTTTCTTTATTAAAATATTCAGAAAGCTGTTTTTCGAGATGTTTAATGTATTGACTAGTTCCTTTTTTTGATTCGTAGTTTAACGTGGTTTTAAACGCTGTTTTTTCTCCAAACTCTAACATGCAAACACCTTTATTGGTAGATCCTGCAGTCATGATTCCAATAGGAGTGGAGATATGTTTTATAAGGATGATCTTAGGCATCTAAATAATACGTTCTCCATTAGAATCAGTAGTAACACTTTCACTCATATAATCGAAGAACGGGCGCATTTTTTTAAAGGTATCACTTACTTTTTTAGCAAAATCAGGGCTTAAAACTTCTTTATCTGTGAATTTCTTAGAAATAATAAATTGTTTGTATCTTAATAAATCAATGGCAGGATTTTCTTTGTCAAATCCTTTTGGACAAGTTTTTAGTTGTTCGCCTTCTAAAGTTCCAAAAGTTTCTTTAAAGTTTTTACTGTTTAGCACTTTTCTTAGTTCAGATGCATCAGTAGAAATATCCTCTCTAATTCTTAACAAATCTTCTTTAGATGGTGCCCAAAAACCTCCACCAACCATAGAATTCCCTTCTTCTATATGGAAATAATATCCACCTCTTAATTGTTTGGTTGCTCTTTTATAGCCTCCAGCCCAATGTGTTTTGTAAGGAGCTTTATTCTTAGAAAAACGGACATCTCTATAAATTCTGAATAAACTTTTTTTACCGGTTGGAGTTTCAATATTGTCATGCTTATTTAGTTCGTGTAATAAGTCATCGGCAAAAGCAATAGTATTTTCGTGTTGCTTAATGTACTCTCCTTTATGGGAGGCAAACCACTCACGATTATTGTTGACCTTTAATTGGTCTAAGAAGTTGAAATTGGTTTTAGAAATAGTAGACATAACTTAATCGTTATTTGTTTAAAGAACCTTTTTTACAGCTTTTTATATATTAAAAATGAAATATTAAGTGTTTAACCACTTAATAAACCTTTTGTAAGCACTTTTTTCTCTTACTTCAACAACTGTTGGAGTTTCTTCAGTTTCTGTAACTTCATTAGTAACCGCTTCTACTATTGTTGAAGCAGGCTTGGTTACTATTTTCTTTTTCTTCTTTTTGTTAGAAGTAGAGGTGAAACTCTCAGCATAATGATTTGCTTGTTTTGCTTTACGCTTTTTTTCTAAATTTGCTTCTCTTTCTTTTTGTGCCTTTAAGATAACAGCTTTCTTTTTTTCTTCCTCTTTAGATAATCGGTTGTTTTTTTCGGTAGCGAGCATTGCTTGTCTTTCAGCTTCAATTTCTCGTTTCTCTCTTGCTAATTTTCTCTTTTCTTCCTCTTCTTTCCTTTTAGCTTCTTTTTCTATCGCTTTTTGCTCTCTATCAGCTTTTATGTCTTCTTTTTTCTTCTCGTCTAATGTTGCTTGATCATAAACAACACCATCAACTTCTACAGCTATCTCTTTTTTATTGGGTAAATCAATTTTTCCAATAATTTTTAATTCTTGAGGAGCAACTGCTTTAACTGTTTCTATATGTTCTACAGGAGCTATTTTTTCTTCACTTGGCTCTTCTTTCTGCTCCTTTTTTTCTGAAATTATTGGGGTTTCAGCCTCTTCTTTATTGGGTGTAAAGTGATTTGTAATTTCTTCAATTAGCTCATCTTCAACCTTAGAGTTAGGGTGAGACTTAATTGTTAATTGTTTTTCTTTTTCTAAAAAAGAAACAATTTTTTCTGGTTTAATCTCTAATTGTCTTGCTAATTGCCCTAATCTCATTGTATTATATTTTTTGCAAATATAAAGGATAGCTTAAACTCTTCAAAATAAAGCAGTCATCATTTTATCATTTTAACAAAATTATTTGATAATAACAACAGAATCAACAAAAATATCTGTTACAGGCCACTCTTGCGAGTCGGTATCAATATGAGTTAGTTTAGCTACAACCTCATATCCTTGTGTAATTTGTCCAAAAACGGTGTGTTCACCATCAATATGTGCTGCACCAGGATTT